>NZ_JBFUCI010000008.1:0-40307 GCF_056405335.1 Variovorax sp. P1_H12_2 | reverse complement strand
GCCCAGTCCTCGATCAGCGCCAGCTGCGCCAGGGAGTCGACCAGGAACCAGACCCGCAGGCCGTCGTGGCGCGCGAGCAGCAGGTCGAGCGCGTCGAGGTCGGCGTCGCAGACCACCTGGTTGGCGATGATGGCGCGGCGGGCGCCGGCTTCCACGCCGACGGCCAGCTGGAAGATCGTCGCGAAGGTCAGGCCCCAGGCGCCGCCCGCCAGTTGCTGCGCGAACAGCTCGGGCGACATGGTGGTCTTGCCGTGCGGCGCCAGGCTGACGCCCTTGCGCTCGGCATAGTCCTGCATCCACGCGATGTTGTGGGCCAGCGCGGAGCGCCGGATCACGGCCAGCGGGTAGGCCAGGTCGTCGGCCAGCAGGTTCCACTTGTTCCTGCCGATATCGGCGGCGCGGCACGGCGCAGCCGTGAGCGGATAGCTCTTGCTGCGGTGATCGAGAATCAGCTCTTGGGTCATGGTGTGCGGAGGTTACTCAAAGATCGTTGCGCCAGCAGGCATGCCAGTGGCCGGGCTGCACTTCGCGCAGCTGCATGTCGGCGCTCGCGCAGCGTGCCTCCGCCAGCGGGCAGCGGGTGCGGAACACGCAGCCCGAGGGCGGATTCGCGGGGCTGGGCAGATCGCCCTGCAGCAGCGGCACCACGCGCCGCTGGGCCGGATCGGGAATCGGCGCCGCCGCCAGCAGCGCACGCGTGTACGGGTGCTGCGGACTGGCGTAGAGCGCTTCGGTCGGCGCGATCTCCATCACGCGGCCGAGGTACAGCACGACCACCCGGTCGCAGAGGTATTCCACCACGTCGAGGTCGTGCGAGATGAACAGCAGCGTGAGGCCGAGCTGCTCCTTGAGTTCGCCCAGCAGGTTGACCACCTGGGCCTGGATCGACACGTCGAGCGCCGACAGCGGCTCGTCGGCCACGATGAACTGCGGCTCGACCGCCAATGCGCGCGCGATGCCGATGCGCTGGCGCTGGCCGCCCGAGAACTCGTGCGGAAAGCGGTCGGCATGCTCGGGGCGAAGGCCGACCTGCTGCAGCAACTGCTCGATGCGCGGCTTGCGCGCCGCGCCCTTGGCCAGGCCATGGGTGTCCAGCGCTTCGGCCAGCACCTCGCGGATCCGCATGCGCGGGTTGAGGCTGGCGTAAGGGTCCTGGAAGATGATCTGGACCTTGGAGCGCAACGGCCTGAACTGCGACTGCGAGAGATGCGCCAGATCCTGCGGCGCCGCGTCCGAGCCCTGCGGCTGATACAGCATCTGGCCAGCGGTCGGATCGACCAGCCGCGTGAGCAGCCGGCCGATGGTGCTCTTGCCCGAGCCCGATTCGCCGACGAGCCCCAGTGTCTCGCCCTTGCGGATCGTGAAGCTCACGTCGTCGACCGCGCGCACCGGATGGCTGCCCTTGCCGAAGTACTTCTTGAGATTCCGGATCTCGAGCAGATGCTCGCTCGCCAATGTCGCACTTGTCACGCCGCCACCTCTTCGGTGAAGCCGATGCAGCGCATCATGCGTGCGCCCCCGGTGGTTTCGAGCATCGGCATGCGGGCATCGCAGGCCTCTCGACGGAATGCGCAGCGCGGCGCGAAGGCACAGCCCGGGGGCGGCGCGAACGGGCTCGATACTTGGCCCGGGATGGCCACGAGTTGCGGACGCCTGCCGGCCTGCACAGGCGAGCCGCGCCGTCGCGCCACGCCCGGCAGGCAGGCCAGCAGGCCGCGCGTGTAAGGATGCCCGGGCCGCGCGAACAGATCGTGCACCGGCGCCGATTCGACGATGCGCCCCGCATACATCACGGCCACCGCATCGGCGTACTGCGCCACCACGCCGAGGTTGTGCGTGACGAACAGCATGCTCATGCCGGTCTCCTTCTGCAGCCGGCCCATCAGTGCGAGGATCTGGGCCTGGATCGTGACGTCGAGCGCGGTGGTCGGCTCGTCGGCGATCAGCAGCGTCGGGTTGCAGGCCATCGCGAGCGCGATCATCACGCGCTGGCGCATGCCGCCCGAGAGCTGGTGCGGATATTCGTCGACCCGCTGTGCGGCGGCCGGGATCTCGACCAGTTCGAGCATCCGCCGCGCATGGGCATGGGCCGCCTTGCGATCCAGCTTCAGATGCAGGCGCGCCGATTCGGCAATCTGCTCGCCGATGGTCAGCACCGGGTTGAGGCTGGTCATGGGCTCCTGGAAGATCATGCCGAGCTCGTTGCCGCGCAGCGCGCGCTTCTCCCATTCCGGCATGTCGAGCAGGTTCACGCGGCGGCCGTCGCGCCGCACGAACCACGCTTCGCCCTCGACCTGCGCATGCGAGGTCTTGGCATGCAGGCCCATGAGCGTGAGGCTGGTGACGGACTTGCCCGAGCCCGATTCGCCGACCAGCGCCAGCGTCTGGCCGGGGCGGATCGCAAAGGAGACGTCGGCCACGCTCTGGATGCGGCCGGCTTCGGTGGCGAAGGAGGTCGAGAGGCCCTGCACTTCGAGCCGCGGCGCGGCCATGGTCGTGGTTGCGTTCATGCCGCCTTCCTCAGCTTGGGATCCAGCAGGTCGCGCACGCCATCGCCCAGCATTTGCAGCGACAGCGCGGTCAGCACGATCGCGAGGCCGGGGCAGAAGATGGTCCAGAAGGCCTTGTCTGCATAGTCGAGACTGCCCGCGATCATCGTGCCCCAGGTCGGGATGTCGGGCGGCACGCCGACGCCGAGAAACGACAGGCCCGCCTCGGCCAGGATGGCGTAGGCAAAGATGAAGGTCACCTGCACCAGGATCGGCGACATCAGGTTCGGCAGGATGTGCTTCCAGAGGATCTTCGGCGTGCGCACTCCGAGCGCGCGCGCCGCATCGACGAACAGCAGTTCGCGCAGCACCAGCGTGGTGGCGCGCACCACGCGGGCCACGCGCGGCGTGTAGACGATCACCAGCGCCAGCATCACGTTCCACAGCGAGACGCCGAGGATCGACACCAGCGCGATGCCCAGCAGGATGTCGGGGAAGGACATCATGGCGTCGACCACGCGCATCAGCGGCGCATCGAGCCGGCGGAAGAAGCCCGCGAGCATGCCCATCAGCGTGCCGAACAGCACCGCACCGGCGGCCGTGACGACGCCGATCAGCAGCGAGTAGCGCGCGCCGTGCACGATGCGCAGCATGACGTCGCGGCCCAGCTCGTCGGTGCCGGCCCAGTGTTCGAGCGAAGGCGCATGCAGGCGCTGGCCGATCTCGATGGCGCCGGGGTCGGCGTCCGACAGCAGCGGGTAGAGCACCGCGACACCGACCACCAGCAGCAGCACCAGGGCCGCCGCCAGCACGATCCTGCGCCCGAACAGGCGCCGCGCCACCGGCAGCGCGCTGCGCCAGCGGGAAAGAAGTGCGGCTCTCATTTGCCCTCCAGCCGGATGCGCGGATCAACCAGCATGTAGATGAAATCGACGCCGAGGTTGATGAAGACGTAGATCGCCGCAATGACGAGCAGCGTGCCCTGGATCACCGGGTAGTCGCGCCTGAGCACCGCGCGCACCACCAGGTTGCCGACGCCGGGCAGGTTGAAGACCGTCTCGGTCACGACCGTGCCGCCGATCATCAGCGCCAGCGTGAGGCCCAGCACGGTGACGATCGGCACCAGCGCGTTGCGCAGCACGTGCTTGACCATGATCACGCCCTCGGGCAGGCCCTTGGCGCGCGCCGTGCGCACATAGTCCTCGCCGAGGATGTCGAGCATCGAGGCGCGCGTGAAGCGGATGATCAGCGCCGAGTTGAGCAGGCCCAGCACCAGCGCCGGAAGCAGCAGGTGCTGCAGCCGGTCGCCGAAGGAGGCGCTGGGGTCGCCATAGCCCGAGGCCGGGAACCAGCCGAGCTTGACCGCGAAGAACTGGATCAGGATCAGGCCGAGCCAGAAGCTCGGGATGCTGGCCCCCAGCATCGCCACGCCGCTGACCACCTGGTCGGCCGCGCTGCCGCGCCAGACGGCGGCCGCCATGCCGGCCGGGATGCCGATCAGGGCCGCGATGCCGACCGCGAACAGCGCCAGGAACAGCGTCGGCTCGGCGCGCTCCAGCAGCGCCTGCGCCACCGGGCGCTGCAGGAACAGCGACTGCCCGAGATTGCCCTGCAGCAGTTCGCCGACCCACAGCACGAACTGGGTCGGCAGGGGCTTGTCCAGGCCGTAGCGGATGCGGGCCTGGGCGATGTCCTCGGTGGTCGCCTGGTCGCCGAGCAGCAGTGCGACCGGGTCGCCGGACGCCAGGCGGGTCAGGGCGAAGACCAGCACCGCGACGATGGCGAGCACCACCAGGGCCCCGGCCAGGCGGGTGAGCAGGAAGCGCAGCATGGGAATCCGCTCTTACTTGCCGAGGCCCGTGTTCCAGAAGAAGGGCCAGATCGCGGGCGTGTAGCCCTCCAGCCTGGCCGAGCGCGCCGACAGGCTGTTGAACTTGCCGACCTCGATGAACGGCACCTCGTCATACACGGTCTGCTGCACCGGGCCCCACAGCGCCCCGCGCTTGGCGCTGTCGGTTTCCTGGTTGAAGGCCGTCAGCGTCGACTTCTTGGCGRCCGTTTCCCACCAGCCCGGCGCGCCGTCGCCCAGTTGCGGCGGCGACAGCATCGGCTCGGGGAACAGGCCCGAATGCGTGAAGTACACGTCCCACAGCTTGGCGTCGTTGCGGCGCTGCACCAGCGTGGCCCAGTCGACCACCTGCAGGTCGGTCTTGAAGCCGGCCTTCTTGAGCTGCTCGGCCATCACGAGCGCCATGTTGTAGTGGAACTCGTACTGGCGGCTCGCCATGATGCGGATCGGCTGGCCGTTGTAGCCGGCCTTGGCCGCGAGCTCCTTGGCCGCTTGAGGGTTGCGCGTGTTGTAGGCATTGCTGCCGGCGGCCGAATAGTAGGGCGTGCCCTTGGGGAAGAAGTTGGGCTCGACCACGAAGAAGCGGTTGTCGCCGAAGCCCGCGGCCATCAGCTCGCCCTGCCCGACCGCGGTCTGCACCGCGCGGCGCAGCGGCTGCGAGGCCAGCACGCCTTCCTTGGTGTTGAACACGATGTAGGGGAAGCCGAAGTTCTTGGTCACGATCGGCACCACGGCCGGCGCGCCCTTCTCGATCCGGCCCGCGGCCTCCACCGGCAGCAGGTCGGCGTACTGGAACTGGCCCGAGAGCGAGCCTTCGACCCGGGTGTTGGCATTCGGCACGGGCACGAAGCGCAGTTCGTCGAGCAGCGCTTCGCGGCGGCCCGCGTAACCGCTCGGCGCCTCCTTGCGCGAGGTGTAGCCGTCGTGGCGCACCAGCACCGTGAACTGGTCGGGACGGCGCTCCTTGAACTTGTAGGGCCCGGTGCCGATGAACTCCTTGAGCTGCGGCGCGATGCTTTCCTTGGCCATGATCGCCGCCATGCCGCTCGGCAGCGCGAGCTGCGCCAGCAGCGGCGCGTAGGGGCTCTTGAGCTTGAGCTCCACGGTGAGCGGGCCCTTGGCCGTCAGCGACTCCACTTCCTTGCCGACCGCCTTGCCGCGCGGCGAGAGCTCCATCCAGCGCTGCAGCGAGGCCACGACATCCTCCGCGCCGAGGTCGCGCCCGTTGTGCAGCTTGACGCCCTTGCGGATCGCGATGGTGTAGCTCAGGCCGTCCTTCGACACCACCGGCAGGCCTTCGGCCAGCATCGGCGCCACGTTCCAGTTGGCATCGAAGGTGTAGAGCGGCTCGTAGACGTGCTGCATGATCGTGCCGACCAGGTCGGCGGTGCTGACCATCGGGTCCAGGCCCTGGGGCTCGCCGACCATCGCGAGATTGGCGGCCCCGCCCCTGGCGGGCTCGGCCGACGCCACGGATGCGGCCAGGCCGAGCGCGAGCGTGGCGGCGATGGCGCCTGCCGCGTGGCGCCAGACCGGCGCGCGCCTGAACAAAGCAGATGTCGCTACAGTGAGGGCAGGAGATTGCATCGTGGCTCCGTGAGTAATAACATTACATCGTCGATCGTATTTCCAGTCGTATCGAGGTCAATAAGGGGTTTTCCCTTATCTATTTTGTAAATTTCTTACACATTCATCGCCATGTCTCACGTTGAAATGCTCGGCCAATCACCCATCGCCTCGGACCGCCAGGYCCGCCCGCTGTCCCCCGCCACCCGCGCCGGCGACTTCGTTTTCGTCTCCGGGCAGGTCCCCACCGACGACCAGGGCCAGGTCATCGTCGGCGGCATCGAAGCCCAGACGCGCCAGGTCTTCAAGCGCATCGAGCAGGCCCTGGCGCTGGCCGACTGCACGCTGGCCGACATCGCCAAGGTCAGCGTCTGGCTCAACGACGCGCGCGATTTCGGCAGCTTCAACCGGGTCTACATGGAATGCCTGGGCGACCATCGTCCGGCACGCTCGACCGTCGAATCGCGGCTGATGATCGATGCCAAGGTCGAGATCGACGTCACGGCCTACAAGCCGCGCGGCTGAACCGGAGCACGCATCCATGGCCCAACACCGACTCGTCGCCGTCGACTGGGGCACCAGTTCGCTGCGCGGCGCGCTGCTCGACGCCGACGGCCGGGTGCTGGACGAGCAGGCCCATCCGCGCGGCATCCTCAACGTCAAGTCCGGCGGCTTCACCGAGGTGTTCGAGACGCTGTTCGCCGACTGGATGCGTCCGGCCGGAACCCGCTGCCTGATCTCGGGCATGGCCGGCAGCAAGCAGGGCTGGGTCGAGGCGCCCTACTGCGCCTGCCCCGCGGGCCTGGCCGAGGTGCGCGGCAAGATCCTCGAGATCGAGCCCGGCCGGATCTCGATCGTGCCGGGCCTGAGCGACACCCACGACGGCGTGCCCGACGTGATGCGTGGCGAAGAGGTGCAGATCCTCGGCGCCATGGCGCTGACCGGCCTGCGCGACGGCCTGTTCGTGCTGCCGGGCACGCACAACAAGTGGGCCCGCGTGAAGAACGGCATGGTGACCGGCTTCCGCACCTTCATGACCGGCGAGTTCTATGCCCTCCTGAGCCAGCACTCGATCCTCGCGCGCACGCTGGACACTTCCGCGCCGCTCGACGAGGCCGCCTTCCTGCAAGGCGTGACGCAGTCCGACAACGGCCAGGGCCTGCTGCACAACGCCTTCGGCGCCCGCACCCTGGCCCTGTTCGACCGCATGCCGACACGCGAGCTCTCGAGCTATCTCTCGGGCCTGCTGATCGGCGAGGAACTGCGCACCCAGTCGGTCCATGCCGCGGTCGAGGTGATGCTGATCGGCGCGCCCGCGCTCACGCAGCGCTACCTGCTGGCGTTGCAGGCGGCCGGCACCCAGGCCCGCACGCTCGGCACCGAAGCCACCTGGGCCGGCCTGCACGCACTGCATTCATCGAACCACAGAAGACCATGAGCACACCCACGACGAAGTTCTCCGCCGCCCTGCGGGCGCTGCCGCTGGTGGCGATCCTGCGCGGGCTCACGCCGGCCGAAGCGCCCGCGGTGGGCGACGCGATCGTCGAGTCGGGCTTCCGCCTGCTCGAGGTGCCGCTGAATTCGCCGCAGCCGCTCGAGAGCATCGCGCTGCTGCGCCAGCGCTTTCCGCAGGCGCTGGTGGGCGCCGGCACGGTGCTCGGCGCGCAACAGGTGCGCGAGGTGCATGCCGCCGGCGGCGAGCTGATCGTGGCGCCGAACTTCAACGCCGAGGTGATCGCCGAGGCCGCCCGGCTCGGACTCGTGAGCCTGCCCGGCGTGATGACGCCGACCGAGGCCTTCGGCGCCCTGGCCGCGGGCGCCACCGGGCTCAAGCTGTTTCCCGCCGAACTGGCCTCGCCGGCGGTGGTCAAGGCGCTGCTCGCGGTGCTGCCGAAAGGCACGCCACTGATGCCGGTCGGCGGCATCACGCCCGACAACATGGCCACCTGGCGCGCGGCCGGCGCGGCCGGCTTCGGCATCGGCTCGGCGCTCTACAAGCCCGGCAAGAGCGCGGCCGCGGTGCGGGAAGACGCGCTGCGCTTCGTGGCTGCCTTCTCGGGCAGCCAGCGCGCCTGAAACCGCCTTCCTTCAACGCTTCGACGAGCCCCGCCATGTCCGCAGATTCCGACTACGCCAGCCCCGCCGTGCGCACCCTGCGCCAGGACCTCGCGCTCGCCCTGCGCGCCGCCGCGCACCATGGCCTGTCCGAAGGCGTGTGCAACCATTTCAGCGTCATGCTGCCGGGCGCCCAGGACCGCTACCTGATCAACCCGCGCGGCCTGCACTGGAGCGAGATCGGCCCCGATGACATCGTCCTGATCGACGTTCACGGCGAGGTGCTCGCGGGCCGGCACCGGGTCGAGCCCACCGCCCTCTTCATCCACGGCGCGGTGCATCGCATCACGGGCCACGCAGTGGTGCTGCATTGCCACATGCCCTATGCCACCGCACTCACGCTGACGGTCGACCGGGCGCTCGACCCGACGCTGAGCCAGAACGCGATGCGCTTCATGGACCGCATCGCGATCGACGCCGACTACAACGGCCTGGCGCTCGACGACCGCGAGGGCGAACGCATCGCCCGCGCGATGGCCGGCAAGGACGTGGCCTTCCTCGCGAACCACGGCGTGGTGGTGGCCGGGGCGAGCATCGCCCATGCCTACGACGACCTGTACTACCTCGAGCGCGCCTGCCTGCACCAGGTGATCGCGCAGTCCACCGGCCGGCCGCTGGTGCCGGTCGGGGCCGCGCTGGCCGCGCAGGTGGCGGCTCAGATCCAAGGCGAGCGCGAGCAGTCGGACCTGTTCTTCAAGGCGCTCGGGCGCCTGCTGCCGGCGCCGCGCCACGCCGCATAGGGCGCGCGCCTCGGCGCGCTCAGGCGCGCCGCACCGTGCCGGCCCAGAGCAGTTCCATCGGACGGCTGCGCATCCGGCGCCAGACGCCCTCGTACAGCGAGCGGACATGCGCGCGCCGCAAGTCGCGCGAGCGGATGGCCATGTGGAACGCCAGCGCGAAACTCACCGCCACGTTCAACACCGCCATGCTGCAGACGCCGGCCACCGCCCACCACAGTTCCGCCGACTGCAGGGGCGCCTTGCCGAGCACGCCGAGCGCGACGCCGATCGAGCCCGCGCTCAGCGTCACGTGCCGCACCTCGAAGCTAAACGCGAAGGCCGACAGGAGGGCAGGAACGAGTCCCAGCAGGAGCCCCAGCGAGATGTTGCCGGCCACGCCGGCGATGTTCGAGCGCCAGAAGGCTGCCAGCCGGGCCACGCCGGCGGCACCGAGCGTCAGGCGCAGGCGGCGGTTGTACGCCAGCGCGTCGCCGACCCGGTGCAGCACGAACCAGTTGTCGACCCAGCCAGCGAACAGGCTCGACGACCACAGCAGCACGCCCGTCAAGGCGGCGTAGATCGGCGTCGGCCCGAGCAGCGAGAACGATTGCAGCGTGGCGTGCGCCTTGTCCGGCGAGATGAGGTCCGATCCGAAGAGCGTGCGCCACAACAGCGCCACGCCGAGGCACACGGGAAAGACCGCCAGCACATTGCCGAGCACCGCGGCCGCCTGGGTGCGGATCAAGGCCAGCACGGAAGTCACGAAGTCGTCCATGCCCTGGGGCGTGCCTGCCGCGTCGAGTTCGCGGGCCAGCGTCGGCGCGGTCATCGCCGGCTGCTTGGTCGCCAGCGAGAAATGCAGGAAGTGGATCAGCAGGAAGCTCGCGGCGTAGTTGATGCCCGCCAGCAGCCCCTCGAGCAGGGAGGCCAGATGGGCGCCGCTGATCGCGAACTTGACGCAGACGGTGACCACCGTGACCAGGCCGCCGCCGGCCGCCATGCGCAGCATCTTCAGGTACTCCCGGCGGTCGCGGGCGATGTAGTGCTCGCCGGTGTCGGCGTTGTATTCGACCACCTTGCGCGCCAGCAGCGAGAAGTTGCTGCGCATCAGGTGCGAGACGCTCTGGCTTTCCTGGTTCGCCTTCACGAGTTCGGCCATCAGGCGCGCCATGGCACGCATGTCGTCGGGTGCCATCCAGGTATCGAGCAGTTGCTCGGCGCGGGCGATGCGCATGCGCATGCGCTCCATCTGGAACACGATGTCGATGCTGACACCGTTTTGGTAGAGGTTGGCGAACACGTCGTCGATGGCGATGCGGCACTGGTCCAGCAGGACCCGCAGGTAGTTGACCTCGCGCAGCAGCCGGCCGGGCTCCGCACCGTCCTCGACCGCCTCGTGCGCGGCTTCGACCGCCAGCATGGCCCGCGGCAGCCGGTAGAACGGCTGCGATTCGGTCGCGACGCGGGCGTCGGCATCGCCGAGCCGGCCGCGCACCATCTGCGACATGCCCGTCGAGCTGATCTGGCAGGTCAGGTTGTGCAGGGCGGCCAGCAGGTCGAGCGAGAAGGCGCCCGTGCGCCGCGTGTCGTCGGCCGCGTCGTGGTCAAACAGCGCCCGGATGCGATCGAGCACATCGGGCGGCAGCGTGTCGATCCAGTCGGCGTCCGCGCTCGACGTGAACATCAGCGTGAACAGCGCGCTCAGTTCGCGCCGGTTCGGCGCCGGCGGAATCAGCGACGACTGGATGCGCTCGGTCAACGCCCCGAAGAAGCCGGAGTGCACCGGCATGCCGGCATCGCACAAGAGCGAGATGCCGTCGCTCTCGCGCAGCACGGCACGCRGGATGCCCGCGACGTTCGCCTTCCACGCGGGATTGCGGTCGAGCACGTTCAGCATGTAGCGCAAGCGGGTGTGCTCCTGGACGGAGCGCGCCTCCGCGGCGCCGTCCGCCTGCACGATGCCGCGGCGGCGAATCCAGTGCGCGAGCTCGATCAGCCATTCGCTGCGCTCGGCATAGGACGCTGTCGCGTCCGCCATCGCCAGCAGGGCGTCGAGCTGGTGCCCCGCGCTGCGCGACGCGCGCCACTTCTTGAAGGCGGTGAAGATGCCAGGCATGGAGCTCACGAAATTGAATCCGGTGGGGAGGAAGCGACGCTGGCGCACACCGCTTCCTGCTGATTCTTCGACCGGAAACGAGCACAGCCGCAACTGCCTGGAGAGCGCGGGCCGACGTGTCCACCGCAGCAAAACGCCGACAGCGAACACGCCGATCCGCGCCAGGCACCAAGCGCGGGGAGCGATGATAACTGCCGGCGTCCGGGCGGATCGCCGGCCTGGCTCACGCCGCGTAAGGCGGCGCTTCGGCCGACAGGCCCTGCTTGACCTGCCGCGTCAGCGCATCGGCCAGCACCTCGAACTGCCCGGCCTCCAGCGCCGCGAAGGTCTGCTGCACCACCTCGTCGGGCGAGGCCTTGGGGCCGGACACCTTGCTCGTCATGTCGGTGTCCATGAAGGCCACGTGCAGGCTCAGCACCTGCGTCCCCTGCTCGCGCAAGGCAGTGCGCAAGCCATTGCTCAGTGACCAGGCGGCCGACTTCGAGGCGCTGTAGGTCGCGGAGCCAGGAAGGCTGAGCCAGCTCAGCACCGACAACACGTTGATGATCGCGCCGCCGCCGTTCGCGGCCAGCACCGGCGCGAAGGCGCGGGCCAGCGCCCAGGGGCCGAAGAAGTTGGTCTCGAACTCGGCCCGCGCCGACTCGAAGGCGTCGGGCGAACCCAGCAGGCTCGCGCCGCGCGAGATGCCGGCGTTGTTGATCAGCAGCGTGACGTCACTGCAGTCGCGCGCGGCGGCCTCGGCCCGCTCGGGCCGGGTGACGTCGAGCGCCACCGGATGCACGCCCGCCAGCGTGATGCTCCGGGGGTCGCGCGCGGCCGCGTAGACCTTCTTCGCCCCGCCGGCCAGGGCCGCCTTCGCGAAGGCCAGGCCCAGGCCGCGGTTGGCGCCGGTGATGAAGACGACGGAATCCTTGAGGTTCATGGTCTTCCTTCGAGAAGGGATGAAGAAATCAGGAAGCCTGGAAGCGGCGCAGCAGCGCGCGGGTGCTGCGCGGCCAGCCGACCCGGCCGAACCAGGCGCCGCCCGCGATCGCCGAGGCGATGACGATGCCGTACACCACCAGTGCCGCGCCCTGCATCACGAAGACATGCACCAGATCGCCGCCCCAGCGCAGTGCGAGCCAGCCGCCGAGGCCGGCGACGATCAGCCGCGCGATGTTGCCGAGCACCGGCCACAACAGCCGGCCCGCGCCCTGGGATGCGAAGTACAGCACCAGCCCGACGCCGAAGAAGCCATAGAACGGCCCGACGGCGCGCAGGTACTGCGAACCGGCCTCGAGCATCGCGGGGTCGCTGCCGAACAGCAGCAGCCAGGGGCGCGGGAACAGCGCGGCGGCCAGGCCGATCGCCCCCGAGAGCACGAAGGCGATGGCCGCGCCGGCCCAGGTGGCGCGCAGGGCGCGCTCGCGCTGGCCGGCGCCGATGCAGGTGCCGACCATCGCGACCAGCGGCGCGCCGAGGCCGAACACCAGCGGCACCAGCAGGTATTCGAGCCGCGACGCGGTGCCGTAGCCGGCGATCGCGCCCGGACCGAAATGGCCCGTGAGCGCGGTCGCGATGCCGATCGACAGGTTGGTCGCCACCGTCGACACCGCCCCCACCAGGCCGATGCGCAGGATGTCGCGGAACAGCGGCCAGCGGAAACGCACGCTGGCCCACGAGGGCTTCAGCAGGCTGCGCGCCGAGCGCAGGTAGGCCCACAGCGCGAGCGAGCCGCCCAGGTAGTAGACCAGCAGCGCCACCGCGCCGCCCGCGATGCCGAGGCCCGGGATCGGGCCCCAGCCGAAGATCAGCAGCGGCGACAGCGGGACCAGCACCACGACGCCGGCCACCGTGACGTTGGCCGGCACCGCCATGTTGCCGGTCCCACGCACCACCGCGGCCAGCGAGTTGAAGATCCACACCAGCACCGCGCCCGCGAAGGCGACGTTGGAATAGACCATCGCGGCCTCGAGCGAAGCGCCGGTCCCGCCCATCAGCGAGAACAGCCAGCGTCCGCCGAACAGCATCGCCGCCATGAACAGAGCGCCGAAGCCGATCGCGATCGCGATCGCGTGCAGCACCAGCGCGTCGGCGTCGTCGCGCCGGCGGGCACCGAGCGCGCGCGCGATCGAGGACGCGATGCCGCCGCCCATGGCGCCGGCCGAGGTCATCTGCATCAGCATCACGATCGGGAACACCAGCGCCATGCCGGCCAGCGCGTCGGTGCCGAGCTTGCCGACGAAGAAGGTCTCGATCAGTCCGACCGAGGCCTGCGCCACCATCACCACCACGTTGGGCGCGGCCAGGCGCAGCAGCGTCGGCACGATCGGCGCTTCGAGCAGGCGCCGGGTGCGCGGGTCCAGCGATGTCAATGGAGCACCTTCGTGCTTCGCACTGCGGTGCAAGCTTGCTTGGGAGCGGCCCGGCGCTGCGCTCATGCGAGAGCCTTCGCCATCAGCACCGGCCGCGATTCGCGGATCGGCAGGTTGACCAGCGCCGCCCCGGCCGCCAGCACGATGTCGATGTACCAGACGATGTCGTAGCTGCCGGTGGCCTGGAACACATAGCCGCCGAGGAATGCACCCAGGAAGCCACCGACCTGGTGCGCCAGCATCACGATGCCGAACAGCATCGCCATGTTGGCGGGGCCGAACATCTTGGCGACCAGGCCCGCGGTCGGCGGCACGGTCGAGAGGAAGGTCACGCCCATCACGGCGGCGAAGACCAGCATCACGACCGGCGTCTTGGGCGCCAGCAGGAAGACCAGCACCGCCAGGCCACGGGTCGCGTAGAGCAGCGCCAGCAGCGACTTCATGCGCCAGCGGCCGACGGCCCAGCCCATCGCCAGGCTGCCGACGATGTTGAAGAGGCCGATCATGCCGAGCGCCCAGCCGCCGATCTCGGGCGGCAGGCCGCAGGCCGCGACCACGCCCGGAAGATGGGTGGCAAGGAAGGCGACGTGGAAGCCGCAGACCAGGAAGCCGAGGCTCAGGTAGCGATAGCTCGGCGTGCCGAGCGCCTGCCGGATCGCCTCGCGTGCACTGAGCGGCTGGATGCCGCTGGCGGCAGCCGATTGCGCCGCGAGCAGATTCGAGTTGCCCTTGAGCACCCACACCGCCGGCAGCGCCAGCAGGATCAGGATCGCCAGCCACTGCATGGCGCTGGCCCAGCCGACGGCGGCCATCAGCCCGATCGCGATCGGCGCCATCGCGAACTGGCCGAAGGAGCCGCCCGCGTTGACGATGCCGGTGGCCAGGCCGCGCCTGTGGGCCGGCACCAGGCGCGTGGTCGCGGCCATCAGCACCGATGGCCCCGCCATGCCCGCGCCGCCCGCGGCCAGCACGCCGATCGCGAAGATCAGGCCGGCCGTGGTGGTCATCAGCGGCGTGAGGAAGGTGCCCAGCGCCACCAGCAGCACGCCGATGAAGATCACGCGGCCGGTGCCGATGCGGTCGGCCACCGCGCCCGCGAAGGGCTGCGTGAGGCCCCACCACAGCTGGCCGAAGGCGAAGGCCAGGCTGATGCTGCCGATGCCCAGGCCGGTCGAGGTGTTGAGCGACGACAGGAACAGCCCCATCGTCTGGCGCACCCCCATGGTCAGCGCGAAGGTGCCGGCCGCGGCCAGCAGCACCAGCCAGACGGCGTAGCGGGCGACGGGCGACGCGCCCGCGGTGGTGTGGTCATTCATCGAGTGCTCCCTCGGCGATCTCGCCCGGACCCTGCAGGATGGCGATGCTCTCGTCGAGCAGCTGGTGCAGTGCCAGCACCCGCCCGACGCCGAGCAGCTCGTTGAGCGTCTCCTGCGCGATGCGCCAGTGGCGCTGCGCCTCGCTGCGCTTGCGGCGGCCGTCGTCGGTGATCGCGACCAGCCGGCTGCGCGCATCGGGGCCCTCGCCCTGCGTCAGCCAGCCGGCGGCAACCATCGGCTTGAGGTTGCGCGTGAGCGTCGAGGCCTCGACGCCCATCGCCTTCGCCAGGTCGACCGGCCGCAGCGGCCCGAGATGCAGCACATGCGACAGCAGCGAGTACTGCGTGGTCTTGAGACCGCTCTTCGCGAGCTCGGCGTCGTAGTGGCGCGAGACCTGCCGCACCAGGTGCCGCAGCCGGAAATTGGTACAGCCTTGCGGCTTCTCGATGGCATTCATGTCGATGATTGTAGCTACAATCATTGCATATGCAACCTTAGGGGAATTGACATGACATCGACCGATCAACTGGCGGCCTGGATCGCCGAGGAAGCCACGATTTCCGAACGGCTGGACGCGGGCCCGGGCCCCGGGGTCGCGCAGCGGGAGCAGATCGCCGGCAAGACCGGGCTGGAGATCATGGGGGCAATGCTGCGGGCCGAGATCCCGTATGCTCCGATTGCCAAGACGCTGTCCTTCCAGCTGATCGAGATCGGCCCGGGGCGCTCGGTGTTCCAGGGCAGGCCGCTGGCCGAACACCTGAATCCGCTCGGGACCATCCATGGCGGCTGGTTCGCCACCCTGCTCGATTCGGCGCTGGGCTGTGCCGTGCACACGATGCTGCCGGCCGGCCATGGCTACACCACGGCCGAGCTTGGCGTGAACCTCGTGAAGGCGCTGACGCCCAAGGTGCAGCGCGTGCGCGCCGAGGGCAAGGTGCTGCATTGCGGCCGCCAGCTGGCCACCGCCGAGGCCCGCCTCGTCGGTGCCGACGGCACCCTCTATGCGCACGCCACCACCACCTGCCTGGTGTTCGAACTGCCGAGCCGCTGAGAGCCCCTGCGCGCTCTGAGGTGGATACACCTTCGGCGGCGGTGGGACATTGCGCCGCCCCCGGGGGACGCCATTGATTATGATTCGCATTGACGCACGCGAGCCGCGCGCCGATGCCACTCGATCCACAGTCCCCTGGAGACGCCTCATGACCGCACGCCCTCGCGCGCCTGCCCGCGCGACCCTCGCGCTGGGCGCGACCGCCCTCGCCCTGCTGGCCGCCGCCCTGCCCGCCCACGCAGCCGGCGAACTCACGCTCTACACCACCCGCGAACCGGGCCTGATCCAGCCGCTGCTGACGGCCTTCAGCGCGCAGAACGACATCAAGGTCAACACCGTGTTCGTGAAGGACGGCCTGCTCGAGCGCGTCAAGGCCGAAGGCGCCCGCTCGCCGGCCGACGTGCTGATGACGGTCGACATCGGCAACCTGATCGACCTGGTCGACGGCGGCGTCACCCAGCCGGTGAAATCGGCCGCCCTCGAATCCGCCATTCCGTCCAACCTGCGCAGCGCCGACGGCCAGTGGTTCGGGCTGTCGATGCGCGCCCGGGTGCTGTATGCCGACAAGAGCCTGCCGCTCACCTCGTTCCACTATGAAGACCTCGCGAACCCGAAGTACAAGGGCAAGGTCTGCATCCGCTCGGGCCAGCATCCCTACAACGTGGCGCTGGTGTCGGCGCTGATCGCGCACGAGGGCGAGGCCAAGGCCGAGCAATGGCTGCGCGGCGTCAAGGCCAACCTGGGCCGCAAGGCCACCGGCGGCGACCGCGACGTGGCGCGCGACATCCTCGGCGGCATCTGCGACGTCGGCCTGGCCAACTCCTACTACGTCGGCCAGCTGAAGGGCGCCAAGGAAGGCACCGACGCGCGCAAGTGGGGCGACGCCATCAAGGTGATCAAGCCGACCTTCGTGCAGGGCGGCGGCACGCACGTCAACATCAGCGGCGCCTCGGTGGCGAAGCACGCGCCGCAGCGCGCCAACGCGGTCAAGCTGCTCGAGTTCCTGGTGTCGCCGTCGGCGCAGGTGCTCTATGCCGAAGCCAACTACGAATACCCGGTGCGCAAGGGCGTGGCGCTCGATCCGATCATTGCCTCCAGCATCGGCGAGCTCAAGGTCGACCCGCTGCCGATCGCCGAGGTCGCGAAGTACCGAAAGCAGGCCAGCGCGCTGGTCGACAAGGTCGCGTTCGACCAGTGACGCGGCTGCGGTCGGTCGGCCCGGTCTGGCGGACCGCTTCGGTGCTGATCGCACTCGGCRTGCTAGCGCCGGTGCTGAGTCTGCTGTGGCTCGCCTTCGGTTCGGGCCTGGGGCACTGGGGCCACCTGGCCCGGCACGTGCTGCCCCGGGCGGCGCTCGACACCGCGGTGCTGCTGGCCGGCGTCGGGCTGCTGGTGCTGGTGATCGGCACCGGCTGCGCATGGCTGGTGACCGCCTGCGACTTCCCCGGCCGCGGCGTCCTGCACTGGGCGCTGCTGCTGCCGCTGGCGATGCCCACCTACATCGTGGCCTTCGCCTACCTCGACCTGCTGCATCCGCTCGGTCCGGTGCAGGGCGCGATCCGATGGCTGCTGGGCTTCGACAGCCCGCGCCAGTTCCGCCTGCCCGACCTGCGCTCCATGCCCGGCGCGATCTTCGTGCTCGGCTTCGTGCTCTACCCTTATGTCTACATGACCGCACGCGCCATGTTCATGACCCAGCCCGCCCACCTGATGGAAGCCGCCCGCTCGCTCGGCGAGAGCCGCCTGGGCGCCTTCGTGCGGGTCGCGCTGCCGCTGGCCCGGCCGGCGCTGGCGGTCGGCCTCAGCCTGGCTTTGCTCGAAACGCTCAACGACATCGGCGCCTCCGAATTCCTCGGCATCCAGACGCTCACGGTCGCGGTCTACACGACCTGGATCACCCGCTCCGACCTCGCGGGCGCGGCGCAGATCGCCTCCGCCATGCTGTTCGTGGTGATCGCGCTGGTGCTGCTGGAGCGCCACGGCCGGCGCCACCAGCGCTTCGGCTCGGCGCAGCGCATGCGCGCCATCCAGCCGCGCCGGCTGCACGGCGCGGCGGCCTGGCTCGCCAGCGCCGCGGCCGCGCTGCCGGTGCTGGTCGGCTTCGCCGCGCCGGCGCTCTACCTGGTGTGGGAAACGGCGAAGCGGCTGCGCCTGGGCGGCGGGATTTCGGCCGGCCTGGTCTCCAGCCTCGTCAACACGATCGGCGTCGCCGCGGGCGTGACCGCGGTCGCGGTCGCTGCCGGCCTGGTCGTGGCCTGGGCGGTGCGCACGCAGGGCTCGATGCGCAACCGCGGGCGCTGGCAGGGCCGGATCGCCACGCTGGGCTATGCGGTGCCGGGCACCGTGCTCGCGATCGGTCTCCTGACGCCGGCGCTGGCCGCCGACGCCGCGCTGGCCTCGCTGATCGGCCATCCGGGCCTGCCGCTGATGKGCGCCGGCATCGTGCTGGTGGTGGCCTGCGCGATCCGCTTCCTGGCGATGCCGGTGGGCGGCATCGAGGCCGGCCTGGCACGCATCCCGCCGGCGCTCGAACAGGCGTCGCGCCTGCTCGGCGAGAACGCCAACGGCACGCTGCGCCGCGTCCACCTGCCGCTGCTGCGGCCCGCGATCGCGGCCAGCGCGCTGCTGGTGTTCGTCGATGCCATGAAGGAGCTGCCGGCCACCCTGCTGCTGCGGCCGGCCAACTTCGACACGCTCGCCACCTGGCTCTATGCGGAAGCCGCGCGCGGCACCTACGAGGAAGGCGCGATCGCGGCACTGGCGATCGTGGTCGCGGGGCTGCTGCCGGTGGTCTTGCTGGCACGCAGTGGATTTTCGGAGAGCGCAGCATGAGCCGCCGGGCCGTTCCCAAGGCGAATCCGAAGCGCTGCTGCGCGAAGGTATGCCAATGAGCGCCGCGCTGGAGATCGAAGACCTTCGCCTCGGCTACGAAGGCGCCCACGGCCTGCACACGGTGGTCGATGGCTTTTCCCTCTCGCTCGCCGCCGGCGACATCGGCTGCCTGCTCGGCCCCTCGGGCTGCGGCAAGACCACGGTGCTGCGCGCGATCGCCGGCTTCGAGCCGGTGCGCGCCGGCCGCATCCGCCTCGGCGACAGCCTGCTGTCGTCGGCCGAGGTGCACCTGCCGCCCGAGCGGCGTCGCGTCGGCATGATGTTCCAGGAGTACGCGCTGTTTCCGCATCTGAGCGCGGCACGCAACGTCGCCTTCGGCCTGCGCCGCTGGCCGCGCGCCGCGCAACGCGAGCGCGTGGCGGCGATGCTTGCGCTGGTCGGGCTTCCCAACGCGGGCGAGCGCCATCCGCACGAACTCTCGGGCGGCCAGCAGCAGCGCATCGCGCTGGCGCGCGCACTGGCGCCCGAGCCCGCGTTGCTGCTGCTCGACGAGCCCTTCTCCAACCTCGACGGCAGCACGCGCGAGCGCTTGACGGCCGAGGTGCGCGAGATCCTCAAGAGCGCCGGCCAGACCGCGGTGCTGGTGACGCACAACGAGGCCGAGGCGCACGCCATGGCCGACCGCATCGGCGTCATGCACGACGGCCGGCTGACCCACTGGTCCGCCAGCCGACGCGGCTAGCGACAGGGCGAGGCTGGCGACAGGTCGCTGTGCGGAGTGGGCTTTTTTAGACAAGGTCTTCATGGCCCGGAAGAATTCCCGCTTCCAGACCCACTCCGAACGAGAGAGAGCACCATGCCCCCCATCAAGCCGCTCACCCTGGTCAGCCACCTGCTCTGCCCCTACGTGCAGCGCGCCGCGATCGCCCTGCACGAGAAGGGCGTCGCCTTCGAACGCGTCKTCATCGACCTGGCCGACAAGCCGGACTGGTTCACCGCCATCTCGCCGCTCGGCAAGGTGCCGCTTCTGCGCGTGCCGCAGCCCGGCGGCGGCGAAGCGATCCTGTTCGAAAGCAATGTGATCTGCGAGTACCTCGAAGAAACGCAGTCCGGCGCGCGCCTGCACCCGGAAGACCCGCTCGCACGTGCCGAGTCCCGGGGCTGGATGGAGTTCGGCTCCGCGATCCTGGCCGACCTGTGGGGCTACGAGACCACGCGCGATGCCGAGGTGTTCGAGCAGAAACGCCTCGCGCTCGCGGGCAAGTTCGAACGCGTCGAGGCGGCGCTGAAGGACGGCCCGTACTTCGCGGGCGGAAGCTTCAGCCTGGTCGATGCCGTCTTCGCACCGGTCTTTCGCTACTTCGACGTCTTCGACGAGATCAGCGACTCGCGCGTCTTCGATGCGACGCCCCGGGTGCGCGACTGGCGCGCAGCGCTGGCGGTCCGCCCGAGCGTGCGCGCTGCCGTGGTGCCCGAGTACGCGCAGCACCTGCGGGACTTCCTGCGCCGGCATGACGCGCATCTGCTGACGCTGGCCGGCCCCACCGCGCGCGCCTGACGCGCGACAATGGTGAAACGACCACTCTTCGCGCCCCACGACATGCGACTTCTCCACACCATGCTGCGCGTTGGCAACCTCCAGCGCTCGATCGATTTCTACACCCAGGTGCTGGGCATGCAACTGCTGCGCACCTCCGAGAACCCCGAGTACAAGTACAGCCTCGCCTTCGTCGGCTACGAGGGCAACCCGGCGCAGGCCGAGATCGAGCTGACCTACAACTGGGACACCGACAGCTACGAGATGGGCACCGCCTACGGCCATATCGCCCTCGGCGTGCCCGATGCCTATGCGGCCTGCGAAAAGATCAAGGCGGCGGGCGGCAACGTCACGCGCGAGGCCGGGCCGGTCAAGGGCGGCAGCACCGTGATTGCCTTCGTGACGGATCCGGACGGCTACAAGATCGAACTGATCCAGCGCGCGGAAGGCGCGGCGGGCGGCGGGCTGCGCTGAGGCCCTTGGCGCCGCCCGGCGGCTGCCGGCCCGGGGCCGAGGCTCAGCCCATCGGCGCGGCCGTGGTCCACAGGCCGAGGTAGATGTCGGCTTTCTCGCGGGCGATGGCCGAGCCGCTGCGCTCGATCGACGCCGGCGACCTGCTCGCGAAGTCCGCGATCGACTGCGACAGGTTCCAGACCTCCGCACGGTCGATCAGCAACAGGCGGTCATGGAGAGACTTGGTGGCTGACAGGCGCACTTCGAGCGGCCGCGCAGCACGGTACTGCGTCTGCCAGCGGCGGACCGCGGGGCCGAGGCTGGACTTGACGCCCGCGCGATCGCCGAGGATGCGGATGCGCACGCCTTCGCGCGCGCAGACCGCGATGTCGGTCAGCGCGGTGGCGTTGACATAGGGGTCGACGATCAGGATCTCGTTGCGGGCGGCGCGCACCACTTTCGAGAGCTCGGCGAAGACTTCGAAAGGGGCGTGGCGCGCGATGAGCGCGCCGCCCTCGGCCGCCGCCGGACGGGCGGGCGATGGCGCGGCACGCTGCAGGCGCCGGTCCACGATCGAGGCGAGGCCACGGCGGCGCGGGGCGGGTGCGAAGGGACGACTGTCGCCGTTCAAGACGATCTGGATGGAACGCGTGCCGATCGTGAGGACGATGTCGGCGGGATGTCTATGATTCGAGGTAGCCATGAGGTGCGGTTTCCTTGCTAGGTTGCACGTTGTGGTTAGAGCCTCGTTGGTGTTGGTTGCACCTTCGGGGCTCGCCTTTTTGTCTCAGATGGATGTGATGAGTTCACGCATCCCGCCCTGAGGCGCGGCGGCTTTTCTTGGGCGCATCCATTTCACTTGGAATGGCGGGGAAGCGAAGCGAGGGCGTTCGGAACGCGCCAAGGGAAAAGTCCGAAAGTGCCGCCGGCGCTTCGGCTTCGATGGACGCAGCCGGCGCTGTTCGGGGGCCTGCGCACGAGGCATGCGAAAGGTGCCGCCTCGCCAAAGGAAAACTCCTTTTCACGCGCCCTTCTCATCGCCCGATGCATGACGAATCGGTCTGAACGACGGCCGATTCGTCGACAGATCGATTTCATGTACTTCGTGACAGGCCACCTGCTGGTCGGCCTCACGTTGTTCCTGATCGATGGCGTGCACGGGAGCACCGCTGATCAAAGGTCGCGCAACACGGGCTTGGTCGGTGCCGGCAAGATCCGCTTTCGGGGCCGGCCTGCCATCGGAACTTCAGCCGGCAGCGCATCGATCTCTTCGTCACTGAGTTCGACCGCAGGCGCTTCGGGCTCGAACGCGGGCCGAGGGCGTGGCAACGGCGTCTGCATCAGCTCGGGCGGCCGTGCGGACGTGGCTGGCGCCGATGCCACCGGCGATCGCGGCGCCGCACGCTGTGTATCGCCACTCGGCAGCGGCCCCTTCGCCGATTGTGCAGACATCACATGGAGCAACGCGCGGAACTCCTGGGCGCGGCGCTCCTCCTGGTCCGCCTGCCAGCGCCGCAGTTCCTCCGCTCGGGCCCGATCACGTTCGGCCTGCTGCCGTTCCTGAAACTCGAGCTCGATCTGGATGGCCTGGCGCACGGCCTGGGCGACGTCCGCGTTGCGTCCCGGCGCGTCCACCGGCTGCGGCCACCCTTGCGCCGATGCCGGCAGATCCCGCAGCGCCAGCCGGATCTGCTCGCCGAATGCGGCTCGAAGCCGGCGCACGCACCACCATGCCACCACCGAGGCCCCTGTCAGGACCGCCAGCAGGCACCCGAACCAGAGGATGGCCATGAACTGACCCCAATCACTCATGCTTGGGCTCCTTCGCCAGCTGTGTCATCGTCCAACTCCCATTTCTTCAGCAGGTCCAAGGGGATCGCGTCGGCCACCTCGTAGAAGCGCTTGCCTACCATGCGCTCGGCCTGCTTGAGCAGCACGGCCACGGGGCTGCTCGGCTCATGCGTTTCGAACCACTCGCGCGCCGAGCGGATGCGGCCCAGGATCTCGACGCGCGTCGCGGCGGCTTGGCCGGACCGCGACCAGGTCCCCGGATCGGTCGACGCCGAGGCATCCGCGCGCCAGCCTCCCTCGTGCGGCGCCGCCTGGATATTCGCCGACGTGTTCTCCAATGTGGCGGCGTTCGCCGTCTCCGGTGTGGCGAACATGTCCAGCAATCGAACCAGCGGCTGCAGCGAAGGCGCGTCTTCGCCCAGATTGCTCTTGCTCCAGGCATCGATCGCGCGCGCATGCTGCGCGGCTTGCGCAAGCAGCTTCACAGGCGCCTGTGCATCCCGCCCGGCGGCCGCATGCAGCGCAAGCAACTGCAGGCTCACCGACTCCGGGCTCTGCGCATCGGCGGGCCGCGGCACGGCAAAGGCCCGCTCGACATCGCGCACCGTCAGGCGCAAGGCGGTGCTGGTGGCGACCACGATCTCGCGCACGTCGCTCATCAATCCCTCGGGATCGACCAGCGCGGCCAGCGCGTTGGCACGCACCTCGGGGTCGGCCTGGCCCTCGATCACGAGTTGCGGGTGGATGGCGTCGGGCCAGGTGCGCAATGCCGCTTCCAGCATGGAAAGCACCTGTGCAAGCCCCGCGGCCTGGCTCTGGCGCGCGCGTGCGCGGCAGAGCCACACGAACAGGCCGATGTCCTTGGTCCGCAGCAGCAGGCGACGGCAGTCACGCTCGATCTCGGCCCAGTTGGGCGCATCGGAACTGCCGACGAACTTGCCGTACTGCGCTTCGCCGCGCGGCGTCATGCGCGACAGGAGCACCGCGTATTCGGCGTCATATTCCAGACTGGCGCCACAGGGCTGGCTGTTGCTGATCGGCTGCAGCCAGTCGGGGACCGCGGCCGCGGGCGAGCTCGAGGGATCGGAAGCGTGAATCATGGATCTGGATCGAAATGAAGTGAGCTCACTGAATGCTGGAGGGGCCATGGCAGGTACGCAGGCCGATGTATTCCTCCGGCTCGAACACCATGCCGACCGCGTAGTCGGGGCCGCCGACTCCCGGCCGGCCGTGCACGACGCCGAGCCCCGCGCCCTCCGAGCCGCCCAGCCAGGTCGACCAGCCGAGCTTCTCCTTGTCTTCGAGGCGCGCAGGCGGCGCGCTGTCGTTGCGCACGCGCAGTTCGATCTCCCAGACGAACTCGAAGCCGATGAAGCCGCGCACCCACTCGACCAGCATCGGAAGATCCTTGCCTTGCGGCGTAAAGCGAAGGTACTGCTCGAGGCTCAGGGGCCCGATCACCAACCGGAACTTGTTTTGGCGATCGGCCACCACCTCGCCGGCGATGGCGCCCAGGCCCATCACGCTCGACGTGCGCGGCACGCCCAGGTGGGTCTGGTCCTCGGCATCGATGCGGATCCAGTGCATCACGAATTCCTGCAGCTGCACCGGCACCGCGAAGAAGCGCGCCAGCGTGGACGCCAGGCCGTCGGGGTTGCGCGCTTCGCGGCTCAGGTGGGTGGAGGCGGCCAGGCGCGCGTGCGCAGGCAGTACCGAATCCCGGATCTCGAGCGGATCGTGGCCGGTCAGCCGCGCGATGTAGCGGCTGAAGGTCTCGTCGTCGGCACGGTCGAGTCCGGCCGCCGCCTGGCTCTGTGCCCAGGCCCGGTACATGTGCGTGAGAAAGCGGTGGTGGAAGATGTCGAGGAAGTCGGCCAGCGTGCTGTCGCGGTGGTTCTCGGTGCGGTCGCGCACGAGTTCGGTGTAGTGCAGCGGCAGCGGCCCGTTGGGCCCGAGCAGCCCGAGCCCGTACAACCGCACCATCGGCAGCGCCGGGTTGTTGCCGGTGCGCGCCGGCGCACTGCCGGTCCCCGGCGACGGCACGCTCGCGCCCGGCAGCGCCACCTCGGCGATCTCGCGCGGCGCGAAGCTCAGCGCCGCGGTCTGGCCGAGCCTGAAGCGCTCCTGCTGCGGGCGGCTGGCCCGCCCGATGGGCGGCAGCTCGGGATGCAGCGCGCCGAAGCGGCGCATCAGCACCGTGAAGCCGAACTTCCAAGGTGCCTGGCGCAGCCGCTCCAGCGTGGTCTGCAGGGCCGGGGCGCCAGCCGCCTCCGGCGGGCTCGGAGCGTTCATAAGGCAACCTCCGTGCTTCGCACTGCGGTGCGAGCCCCCTTCGGAGCGGCCGGGCGGGGGCTCATGCCACCCCTCGCCCGCCCATGCGCACCGGCCAGCGCGCGACGGTGCCCCGCTGCATCGACTCGAGCACGGTCTGGGTGAACACGTTGATGCTGACGTGCCGCGCAAGATAGTGCTCAAGCACCAGCCCGAACAGATAGGGGCTGGTGCCCGAGAAGCCCTGCTCGTCCACGCTCAGGATGCAGCGCACGCCGCGGCCGTAGATCAGCGGACCGGCGCCCGGCAGGCGCCGGGTGACGGGCTCGATGCGCGACCCCACCAGGCTTTCGATCTGGCGACGCTGCACGTCGTTGTCGATCGAGACGAACAGCCGCAGCATGTCGCGCAGCGCCTGCGCGCCCTCGCGGTGCGGCAGGTCGGCCAGCGGCAGGTGGTTGAAGCCGAGCTGGCGGATCAGCCGCCAGGCGATCTCGCGCTGCGCGAACGGCGACTTGGGCGTGCTCGGCGGCCGGATCAGCCCGACACCAACCACCGGGATCGACTCGGCCACGGCCAGGTCGGACTTGCCGTTGCGCGGCACCAGGCACGGCAGGTCGCGGTTGGTCAGCAGCGCCTTGACCGAGAGATAACGGATGGTGTCGGCATAGGGGGCCTCGTTCTGATCGACCAGCGAGATGAACACCTCGGTGCCGACGTAGGGCGTGCGCGTGCCGTACTTGCGCGAGGTGTCGGAGGCCAGGCGAGGCTCGCGGCGCACCGAGAAGTAGCGGCCATAGTTGCCCTCGTCCTCGTTGAGCGTCTGGTAGAGCGGCCGGAAGTCCATCGCGGCCGTGGTCTGCGCCTGCTGGCCCGCGATGCCCTTGACCGCGTAGACCTCGAAGTCGAGCGGGCGCGAGCGGTCGGGCACCAGGTGGAATTCCGGCTCCGCGGTGTTGAGTTCGATGCGGTCGGTGCGGCGCTCGAACAGATTGACCACCGGCGTGCAGAAAAGCGCGAACTGGCCGGCATCGACGAGCCCAGCCAGCGCGCCCGGCGGCCGGGTCAGCAGGATCAGCACCTCGGCCTCCTTGCCCGCCACGCGCGACAGGCCCGGGGCCAGTTGTGTCAGCGTGAAGAAGTAGAAGCGCTCCGGGCAGGCAAAGTACTCGTGCAGCAGATTGTGGCCGTGGAAGGTGTTCCATTCCAACGGCAGCAGGCCCTGCCCCGGATCGAGTCCCTCGTGCACCAGCGCACCCTCGGTCACGACGTGCGGCCGCTGCATCAATTGGCCCGGCACGCCGGTGAAGGTGGCGACCGCCGAGGTGTGCAGCAGTTCGAACAGGTGCGAAGCCACCTGCTCGTTGCCCTGCAGGTAGACCGGCAGGCGGTCGAGGCCCTTCAACGCATCGAAAGTGAGTTCGCCGACCGTGCGCAGGCGCAGGCGCAGCGCACCCGTCACCTGCACGTGGGGCGGTACGTAGCGCTCGAGCGCCGGGATGTCGGGCGGGGCGCCCGTGAGCCGGGCATCGACGATCTCGATCGGCCACAGCATCACGTCCTGGCTGGAGCGGAATTCGCAAGGCGTTTCCTCGCCCGGCGGCACCCGGGCGTGGAAAGCGGTATCGCGCGGCACCGCAAAGCCGCGCGTGAAATCGCCTTCGGTCACGCTCGGGTTCAGCTGCGCCACCGCCATCGACGGCGTCGGGCTCAGGTAGTTGGGGTACAGCACCTCGAGCAGCCGTTGCGTGAAGCGCGGGARCTCGGCATCGAGCTTGATCTGCATGCGCGCCGAAAGAAAACTGAACGATTCGATCAGCCGCTCCACGTACGGGTCGTCGACCTCCACGCCGTGCATGCCCAGCCGCCGGGCGATCTTCGGATGCGAAGCCGCGAACTCCGCGGCCGCCTCGCGCATGTAGACGAGCTCTTTGTTGTAGTAGTCGAGAAGGTCGGGGTCCATGGGGTTCCAGCAGGGCTGCGGTTCAGCCCGAGGCGCGCGACGAGGCGCGCAACGGCAGGGTGACGCTCATGCGGTTGGTTTCGAGGTCCACCGAGCTTTGGACCGTGAGCTCCAGCGGGTAGGGCTTGAGATTGATCATGGCGCGGATCTCGAACAGGAGGACGTTGTAGGACTCGGTCGCGCCCTCCTTCATCAGCGGCGAGACCTTGATGCTGCCGGGCAGCAGGCGCGGCTCGTAGTCGGTGATGGCGCGCCGGATGATCACTTCGATATCGGCCCACTTGCGCTCGGAGATATAGCTGCCGGCGAGCGGCGGCACGCCGAAGTTGACGGTCGAGGCCGCGGCCTCGGGGTGACGCGCGCGGTCGATCAGGTCTTCGGCGTTGCTGGTGTTGAGCAGGAAGGCCAGGTCGCGCTGGACGATGTCGCGCATCTGGGCGGGCGTGACGGTGTAGTCGGACGGCCGCTCGCCGGCGCGGCCGGGCGCATCGTCGCGCAGGCGATCGAAGAGCGTGGGCAGCAACTGCGCGTGGGTGCGCACTGCGCGCTCGTCGGGCGGGCGTGGAGAGCGACTGCCCGGATGGACCGGGTGCGTGCGGTGCGCGCCGCCGGCGCGAGGCAATGCGGGCGCGGGCGAGACCTCGGTGTCGGCGTCGGGGGCTTCAGCGTGCGGCATCGCCCTGCCCTCCCACGACACCGAAATCGCAATGACGCAGATCGAGCAAGGCCATGTCGCCGGCATCGGTGCTCCACATCTTCTGGCCGCGCGCCAGCACACCGGTGCGGCCGACATCGGACCAGACCGTCTCGCGCGCCATCAGCAGCGCATCGCGGTCGCCGGCATGGACCGGATAGCGCATCGGCAGGTAGGTCTTGAGCGGCGAGCCGTCGCGCAGCACCAGGTCGGCCTGGGACCAGACCAGGTCGAGCAGGCGCGCGGGGCCGGCCTTGGTGACGGACTTCAGGTCGTCGAAGGGCAGCCAGCGATAGGCACCGGCCAGGACCACCTCGCACACCGGCCCCAGGCGCGTGTCGGAATCCGAGATCCAGGCGAAGGAGGGTTGCAGGTTGCTCGCACCCGGCACGTCGGGTGCTTGTGCCAGCGCCGCCTCGCGGACCCGGTCGCCGCGCTCGATGGCCGCCGGGTCGCCACCGGTTGCCAGCTTCAAGGCCTCGGCCAGCCCTGCCACCGAAGCGGGCACCTGGCGCTCGCTGGCGATCAGCGTTGCAGGCTCGGCGCGACCCGCCAGGACATCCATGCGCTGATGCTCGGCCCGAATCAGCCCGCGCATCACATGCGCCGTGCTCTCGTGGTCACGCGAGAGGGTCGCCCACGTCTGCAATTGCTTGAGGGCACGCTCCCACTGCCCGAGCAGGCACAGCAGTTCGAACAGGAGCCAGCGGGCTTCCGAGGCCTGCGGCCTGGCGCGCACCTCGGCTTCGGCGCGAGACAGGGATTCGGACAGGGGGTGGGCCTGGGACCAGTCGCGGAAAGACTGGGAGGTGCCCGGCGCAGCGCGCGAAGAACTGGATGGATTCATGGAATGCGTGGTGGTCTTAGAAGTCAATCAAAGTGATGGCCTGTCGAGGTCGTCAAGACCCGCTGATTCGTTCGGCGCGACGACCTGGGTCGTTTTTGCCCGAGGTTCCCGCTGTTCCTCGAACGCCTTGCCAGCAGCTCGCGCGTCGAGCGTCGGCATGTGGCTGTCGGGCGACAGCGCGTGATGCTCGCGCCGTGTCAGGTTCGGGATGGCGGGCTGGCTGCCGTGCACCAGTTCCGGTGCAAAGAGGCGCAACACCTCCTGGGGCGCCTCGTCATCGAGCGGGATCGGCCGGCCCAGCGGATCGAAGCTGTCGAGCACCTTGTCGATGCCCGCGCGCGACTGCACGATGTCGCCCAACATGGGGTACTTCTCCCCGTCCCGGCTCAGCTCCTCCATGCTGGGTCCAGTCGGGCCCTCGGGCGCAGCTGCGCCCTCCCAATCGACACCCCCGGTGAGACGGGTCGGATCGCGCACCACGCGGGCGAATTCCGCGTGCAGGCCGTCGAGCAAGTCGAGCACCGACAGCTGCAGCGCGGTGGGGTCCGCGGCCGATGACGCCGGCGCCTGACCCTCCGCGGCGACATGCGCAAGGCGCGTGATGTCCAAAGGTGTTGCGGCAGGCCGTGGCGGCCGCTCACCCAGCAACTCGGCCAGGGGATCGGCCACAGGCCGCGGCAGGGCCCCGGCGATGTCGAGCACGCCGAAGGGAGCGTCGAAGGCTTGTGCCGGCCCCGAATTGCCGGACGGCGCGAGGTCGCGCAGATCGAAGGCTTCTTCCGCGGCACTTGCAGCCTCCTCTGTTTGAAGGGGTGATGAGGCGCTGTTCATGGCTCGATGCTCCAGAGGTCTGTCAACCGGTTCGCCGCGTGGACGAATCCGCCGTGGGCGTGCTGCAGCCAGAACACACAGTCCGCCTCGTCATGAAGCAGGCGGGCGGGCCAGTCGGCCCACGACAGGTGGTAGCGGGCGCCGCTCAGGTATTGCGCGGGGTCGTCTGGCGATGCGGGGCCGGCCGTGCTGTCGAGCAGCGCCATCGCGCGCAGGCACTCCGAGTCGGTGAGTTCGCGGCACCGACGGCGCGCGCCCAGCTCGCGCCAGCCCGGCGCGTGCAACCGCCACAACGCCTGCACCGAGCGCTCGAGTGGCCGCAACTCGGCCGCTCCGCGCTCCCCGGTGTGGCGCGCGACCGCCAGCGCCAGCCAGAACAGCCAGTCGCGCGGCTGCCGGGCATGGGCTTCGAAATGCCCGCGCATCCAGGCCGGATGCGCGCGCTGATACACGAGCAGCGCATGCCGGCGCCCCGCCCGGTCGGCCGAAGGCATGACCACACCGAGCACGAAGTGCGTTGGCGCGAAGGCCAGGGTGCCCGGAGGCAGCACGAAGGCGACCGGCAGCGCACTCTTCAGGTCGAGCGCCGCCATGTCGGCATGCCGGGCCAGCCAGGGTTGCCAGCCTTCGATCTCGCCGTGCCGCACGCCGCTGCGCACGAAGTCGGCATGGCCGCGCAGCTTGCCCCAGAGGGCAGGCGGCGAAACGAGAGCGTTCGCGATCAAGCGTTGCAGCATGGCGCCGGCTCAGGCAAAGCGGCCCGGGCAGCGGAAGCCCTTGAGCACATCGCTGTTGAGCGGATTGGGCTGGCTGCCCGAATGGATGTCGAGCAGCGCCTTGCGGCCGTCGAACTGGAACTCGACGCTCAGGCGTCCGGGCGTGGCGGTGTTGACGATGCGGCCTTTTTCGAGCAATCGGAACAAGGCCCAGGGCCCACGCGCCTGCACCGTCGACGTCGCCCCCGAAATGCGCGGATTGGCGGTCAGCTCGGCCGTCGAACCACCGCGCGGTCCGGGCCAGCTCACGGCAAAGGATTGCACCGGGCCATGCACATAGCGCAGGCCCTGGCCGTCGATGTCGATGATGAGATCGGTGACGCTGGGCTCCAGCTCCATCACCTTCAGCTCCATCTTCCAGGCGAACTTCTTGCCGGCCGCGTCGCGGAAGAACAGCTCGCGGATCTGGCGCGCACGGTAAAAGGCATCCAGGTTGGGGCCGCTCTGTGCGAGCAGCTTCAGCAACTCGCCGAGCAGGGTCGGGCCTGCGGTCGCGGGCTGCGGCGCAGTGCCGTTGGCCACGCCTTCGGCGCCGACCATCGCGTTGGCCATGTCGGGATGCTTGTAGCGCCAGGGCCGCACGCTGGTGTCGACGAAAGGCGCCAGGTACTTGGTGAAGAATTCGTCCGCCGCGCCGCCGGCCGCGAACACCTGCGAGAAGTCCTCGATCGAAGCGTCCTCCGCCACGGCCGCGAGCGGATAGCGGCCTTCGACGCCGCGCCGGCAGGGCTCGCTGACCTGCATCGCCATCAGGCCCATGATGCGGTCGAGCTGCGCCTGCGCCTGCTTGCGCAGGATGCCGGCCGAGCCCTCGGCCACCTTGCCGCCGCCGCTGTCGGCCAGTGCCGTCAGCACCTCCCGAAAAGGCGCCGGCAACTTGCCGGCCTCCAGCTTCAGTCGGGCGCCCACCTCGGCGCCACTGGGCGGCAGGCTGCCGGCCGTGAGCGCCGTGTCGGCCACCACCAGCGTGGTGTAGAACTCGTTGATCAGGCCCGAGATGGCTTCGAGCCCGGGCTTGGCGCTGCTGGCGCCGACGCCGGAGCTCAGCGCGATGTCGGGCTGCCCCGTGACCACCTCGCGCAGGGCGGCGAAGCGGTTGTCGACGATCTCGCGCTCCAGCCGCTCTTCGGCGCGGATGCCGAAGTTCTTGCCGATTTCGCGCGTCTTCTTGTCGAGCTCGTCGGCCGCCTTGTCGAGAAAGCTTCTCTCCTGCTGCGCCTGCACCACCAGCGGACGCGAGAGCGTGGTCTCGCGCGCCGCCGCGCGCGCCAGCCGCGACAGCGGCGAATCGGGCGCGGCCAGCTGGCGCAGCACGCTGAGGTCGAAACCCAGGCTGGTGCCGGTGACCTCGCTGCCGCCGACGGTGCGGATCGAATCGAGAAAGCGCTCCCATTCGCTCGCGTACTCGTTCAGGTACTGGCGGCGCACGTCCTCCAGCAAGGCGCTGTGGCGCAGCCTGTCTGCCGCCTMGTCCGCCGCGCCCTTCTTCAGGCTGTCCAATGCGAAGGCCGCATGGCCCTGCCCCATGACCCAAGCATCGTCGCCCAGCGCGCGCGCCACGAACTCAGGCAGGCGCTTGCTGAAGAGCTCGTGGTAGCCGTCGTAGGTGAACATGCCGGGCACGCCCTTCTCGAGCGGCTGGCCATCCGCGCGCGAGAACACCGTGCCCGCCTGCGGCCCCACGGCGCGCACAAGCGTGAACTCTTCGGGCGCCTGCTGCCGCATGGCCGCCTTGGCGCGCTCGTAGACGCGTTGCGTGGAGGTGTTGCTGTTCAGGAAGCTCTGCACCTGGCGCACCAGCGCCTCGTTCGGCAACGAAGCCGACTGCACCGGGCGCTGCCCCGAGAACAGGGCCTGCACATGGCCCACCATCGAGGCGCGGCCACCGAAGGCGGCGGCGCTCTCGGTGGTCTCCCAGTCCTTGAGCACCCAGTCGCGCACGTCGCGCGCGCCGCCGCTCATGAAGCGCTCCTTGTCGTGCAGCAGCTTGTAGACGCGCAGGGTTTCGTAGGCGCTCTTCGCGTCCTGGTCGCGCACGCTCTGCGCCAGAACGGCCTCCATGCGCTGCAGGATGGCCGGCACCAGCATGTGGTCCTGCAGCTGGGCATAGGTCTGGGACGAAGCCTCCAGCACCGGCGGCACGCTGTACAGGCCGTAGAGATGGCTGAGCGGCGGGTTGTCCACGTCCAGGCCCGGATGGCCCGGCAATTCGCGCGCGCCGTTGAGCACGTCGGGCACGCCGGTGGGCTTGAAGCTGGCGTACAGGGCGCGCACATGGCCCATCAGCGCCTGGGCCCGTTGGCCCACGGTCGCCAGGTAGTCCTTGTTGTGGCCGAAGCTCAGGGTCAGCGCACCGGCCAGCCACAGGAAGACCACCACCGCCAGCGCATGCCCCAGCAGGCGCAGCAAGCGGAAGCGGAACTCCCAGCGCAGGTTGGGGCGCACCAGATGCGCCTCGGGGATGATGACCTTGGTGAGCAGGTCTTGCAGGAAGAAGCCCTGCTTGCCGCGATCGGCATCGGTGACGATCGGCACGCTCGCGGCCGCCTTTGCAGACTGCGTCTCGGTGGACGATGCCTCGGCGTCTGGCGATGCGCCGCCCTGCTTGGCCCCTTCGGTCGAATCGGCTGCCGGCGGCGTTGCCATTGCCGATTCCGTCGCCTGCGCCTCCTTGTCCTTGCGCGGCGAGGCGCGGCCCGCTGGCTCCAGGCTTTGCCACAGGCGCTGCATCAGCGTGCTCTTGTCCGCGAAGACGGGTTCCAGGGCCTGCACGCCGCTCGTGAAGTACACGCCGCGCAGCGTGTTGTGCAGTTGGGTGGTGTCGTAGCGCGAATCCAGGAAGATCTCGTCGATCGCCTCGACCAGGGGTTGGATCAGGCCCTGCAACTCCTGCGGCAGGCCCAGCAGCCGATGGCGGCGCTCGATGTCGTATTCCTCGTTCAGCCGGGGCCGCAGTCCTTCATGGAGGCGGCCCACGAGAAGACCGAACTCGGCGTCGAGTTTCGTGCGCAGGGCGTCGCGTCGGGCGGCGAAGTCGGCAGCCGAGTTCTGCGGCCTGCCCTTGAGCCCCTCATAGGGCAGAGTGAAGCCCCAGGTCTGGGCGCGACCTTCGCTGGTGAGCGACTGGAAGTACTCCGAGAAGCCGCTCAGCAGGTCGGCCTTGGTGACGACCACGTACACCGGAAAGCGGATGCCCAGTTCCTGGCGCAGCTCGGCCAGCCGGTCGCGCACCATGCCGGCGTGTTGCCGGCGCTCGATGTCGGTCCTGCGCAGCAGCTCGGCCGTGTTGAGCGCCACGATCGCACCGTTGATCGGCGCGCGCGTGCGGTGCTTGCGCAGCAGGCCGAGAAAACCGCGCCACTCGATGGTGTTGGCGGCGTCGCTGTCCTGCGTGGTGTAGCGGCCCGCGGTGTCGATCAGCACCGCCTCGTTGCTGAGCCACCAGTCGCAGTTCAGCGTGCCGGCGCCGGATGCGAAAGCCGCGCTGCCCGAGGGCCCGCTCATCTTGCGCGGCAACGGAAACTGCAGGCCCGAGTTCAGCAGCGCAGTGGTCTTGCCGGCGTCGGGACTGCCGACGATCATGTACCAGGGCAGGTCGTACAGGTAGCGCTTGCCTTCGAAGAGACGACGCAGTCCACCGGTGCCCCGCAGGTTCCTGAGCTGCGCGAGCGCTCCCTGGACCACGCTGGTGACGCTCTTGAGCTGCTCCTTGGTGTCCTGCCGGAGCTTCTCTTTCTCGGACTTGGCGGTGAAGAACTTGGCGATCGCCCCCGGGTCCGCCTTGACGGCCTGCCACAGCTTGTAGAGCCAGTAGACCGCGCAGAGCCCCACGATCACGCCGATCACCGTCGCGCGCACCCACACGGGCTGGAGCGGTCGCGCCGTGCCCAGCGAGAGCAGCGGCCCGGCATGCCAGGTGAGCAGGCACAGGGCCGCCACGCCTGCGAGGCTGACCGGCGCGGAAGCCAACCACAGGATCGCGAAGGCCAGCAGCAGCACCAGAAGGCTGACGCGCACGCCGACCCCTGCCAGCGGCCGCAGGCCGTCCACCGCGATCAGCGGGCCGACGAACCAGATCGCTAGGCCCAGCACCACCAGAGCGATGAAGGCCAGCATGGCGCGGGAAAAAAAGAAGGCGAGAAAGGATCTGAGGTATTGCATGAGAACTTGTCCTGGGTGGCTCAGCCGACCGTCTGGTCGACGGAGCCGATCAGCACCGAGCCGCAGGCCGTGCGGTGCCCTTCGAGCGCCACCGGCCGGCCGCCGATGTCGTGGCCCGGCTCGCCTTCGACGATCTTGTTGACGCCGTGCAGCGGGCAGTCCACTTCGTCGCCCAGCCGGGCGACGGGCCTGTCCTGCACGGTGTGGTCGGCGGCGCCGGAGATCACCTTGCCGCCATGGGTGGTGGCGTCGCCCACCACGATCACGCGCCGACTCATGGCTTCGCTCCAGCGTCGCTGCCGGGCGGCGCGCGGCCGCTCGTCGGCGCGGGCGCATCGCCCTGCGTCACCACGAWGTCCACGCGCCGGTTGCGCGCACGCCCTGGCGCCGTGGCGTTGTCGGCCATCGGCTGCGTGTCGCCCCTGCCCTCCACTACCAGGCGGTCGAGGGCCACGCCGCGGCTCTTGAGCACCTCCGCCACGGCGGCGGCGCGCTGCTCGCTGAGCGCCTGGTTGTCGGGAAACTGGCGCGTCCTGATCGGCCGGTTGTCCGAGTGCCCCGTGATGCGCACGGTGCCCGAGACCTCGTTGATCTCGCTGGCCACCTTGGCGATCGTGGGCAGCAGCCTGGCGTTGACCCGCGCCTGGCCCGGCACGAACATGTCGTCGCCCTTGAAGCTGACCGCGCTGTGCGCGTCGTCTTCTTCCACGCTCACGCTGCCGCGCGCGATCTCGGGCGCCAGCAGCTCCTTCAGCCGCAGCGACCTGTGCGCGGGCGCCGGTGGCGGGGGTGGCGGACGCAGCGCGCCGATGGCGCGGATGCTGGCCTCGACCTCGGTGCTGCTGTGCACGAGCTGGTACTTGTACCAGGCGTACTGCCCCAGCAGCCCCAGCGACAGCAGCGACACCGTGACCCACACCGGCACCGTGCGCAGCAGCCGGAACCTGCCCGCGCCCACACCCTTCCAGTGCGGAGACAGCGCGCGCGGTACGTCGCCGCGTGCGCGCATGACGATGTCGTAGAGACGATGGCGGATGGTTTCGAGCTGGCGCGGGCCGTTGGTGGCCGAGTGGTAGCGGCCCTCGAAGCCCAGGGCCAGGATGAAGAACAACAGGTCGAGAAGATCGATGTGCTCCTGCGGCGAGGCCGCCAGCCGGCCGATGAGGAGGAAGACCTTTTCTCCGCCCTTGTGGTCGTCGTGGAATTTCTGCGCCAGTTGCTGTTTGGCCCAGACACCGGTGCTGCCGCCCACTCCGCCGCCCCAGGCGGTGCGATTGGCGGCTTCGTCGATGGCGGTGCACAGCGCATAGCTGGCCGCCACCACGTGCTCGTTCCGGATCTGGGCATTGCTGCACACCATCTGGAAGGTGGTGACTTCGCGCACCAGCAGACGGTGCAGCACGTCGACCCGGTCGGCGGCGAGTTCCCTGGGCATATCGCAGAGCGCGCGCAGCAAGGGCTGCGCGGCTTCGAGCAAGGGGTTTTGCGCGGCCTTGACGGCGGCAAGGCGGGCGTCCTGGGGAGGTTCGGGCGCCAGTTGGATGACTTGGGGCCCGGCCTGCGACGAGGCCTTCGCGCCAGGGAGGTCGCCATCGCCACCTTGCGCAGCTTCGCCGCCGATGGCGGGCGAGCCGAATTCTTCATTTACGTTCATGGAAAACCAGAGAAGAGAGAGAGGACGGAATGCAGGGGAGAGGAAACACCCTTCAATTGATTCGTGCGTGGGTGAGTTCCATGTCCTCGAATTGACTCCCCGTGAAGTCGACACCGTCGCCGTGCAGGTCGCGGGCGCGCACCCGTCTTCCCCTGCAGTCCAGCAAGCGCACCTGGGACCAGCGGCTGGTATCGAAGTTCAGGTCGGTCCACTGACACCGATCGAAGGTGCATTGACTGAAGGTGCTGCCCCTGAACTGCAATTGCGAGAAGCTGCAGTCGACAAAGGCACAGCCGTTGATGACGATGCGCTGCAGGTCGCACTGGCTGAACGAGCAGCCCGTGAACCGACACGAAGTCCAGTTCGCGCCGCGGAAAGTGATGGAAGCGAAGCTGCTGCCGCTGAATCGGCTGGCGTCGAAGGTGATCAGGTCGAGGTCGAGGCCAGCGTAGGCATTGCCATCGCTTTGGCTCGCGACGCCGGCTGGCGCGCCGCCAGTGCCGTTGCGCCACTCCTGGTGGTCGAGAATGATCTTCTGTGCGCTCATGACATTTCTCCGTTCGAACTTCTGTCTTCCGTGCTGATGACTTCGTCCTGAAGCGGTGCGGACCGCAGGGGCCGCACGTAGCCTTCGGGGATGTGGGCGCGCCCGACCCGGTGGGCGCCGGGCGTGGACTGCACCACCGGCTTGACGACCACGGTCTTGGCGGCGTCGATCAGGCTCTTGCGCTTGCCGTCCCAGAAGGGCAGATCGGCCGGCGGCAGCGGGAGGACCTTGTCGAGGTTGGGGAAGCGCAGATCCGGGTTCAGTTCGAGGGCATCACCCAGAACGCTATAGCGCTTGGCGCGAGCGCGGTCGATCAGATTGCCGGTGAGGGGCCCAACCTGAGTGAAGGCAGAGGACAGGCCATTGGCCGCATCACCGCTGCCGAACTTGACGCCTTCATGGTAGATCGACAGGGCCCGGGCATTGTCTTCGTCGAGCGCGGCATCTGCTCCCTCCGTTGTCAGAGCCAGTTGGTAGGCGGCATCGCCACTGCCTTGCGCGAAGGCACACTCCAACATCTTGAGGCCCACCTTGCGATTGGCCCAAACGCCCATCTGCTCGCTGTCATAAACCGCAACCAACTTCTTCCCGATATAGGTCTGCGCCGCGGGGCTGCCCATGTCTGCCGCCAGTTGCCAGAAGCCGTAGGCTCGATCGGTGTCCGGTTTGACCCCAATGCCGCTTTGGTGGTACGTGCCCATCATGTCGAAGGCCGCGGGCACGCCCTGATTCATCAGGCCTTCGATCAGGAGCACTGCACGCTCGGTGTCGCGTGGCACACCCAGGCCGCGCTTGTAGAGGTTCGCGAGATTCATCGCCGCCTTCCAGTGCCCCAGGGCAGCGGCCTGCTCCCACAACTGCACCGCCAGCTTGTAGTCGCGGTCATCGAACCACAGCTCGTAGCTCGTGGCAGTCAAGCCCTGCTGGAACAGACGATCGGCCTCGTCCGTGATCGGCGGCAGCTTGGCTGCTTCGTGCACGCACGTGAAGTCGTCGCGATACGGATTGAAGGCCTTGAGGTTCATGTTGCGCGGCAGATCGTTCATGGCGCAAGCGGTCACGGCCACACAGGCCTGCAGCGCAACGAAGGCCGCGATCGGTCGAGGGATGACGAGTCGAAGCAACTTCAAGGCAATCACCCCAGCGTCACGTGCACATGCCCCGAGCGATCCGCCCGGTTGGCCTCACCGCGCCAATACCAGCGCAGATCCCTGGCCTGCACCGTCAACCCGCCCGCCTCGTGCAGCGCGGCCGGCACAGGGAACGCCTGCCCGCGCTCGACATAGGCTTGCCGCCAGTGGCTGTAGAACACCGCGCGCTGCGGGTGCCCTTCCTTCAGGCGTGCCGACCAGATGCCGGTCTGCGGACAGGGTGCCGTGCCGCTGCAGCTCAGAGGCGCCTCCGGCCCCGGCACATAGCGCGCCCGGCCTTGCGACACATACGGGTGAACCGGTGGCTGCGTGGGCGGAACCGGAATGCCCGCGTAATGCCATTCGACTTGCCGCGAGTCCTCCGCGAACAGGCCCATGGCCTCTCGGAAGTCGTCGAAGATCTCGCCGCGCGCGTAGCGCTGCGGCAGCTGCGCACTGTTCCAGACCGCGAGGTCCTCGCCCTGCTGTGCGCGCACCTGGGGCCGCCAGTAGCCGCTGAAGTACGCGCGGGTGGTCGCCGGTGTGTCGACGCTCGCGCTGGTGCCCATGACCTCGGCCTGGAGTGGCACAGGTTGCCGGGGCAGCACATGGCCTTCGGGGATGTGGGCGCGCCCGACCCGGTCGGCGCCGGGCGTGGACTGCACCACCGGCTTGACGACCACGGTCTTGGCGGCGTCGATCAGGCTGTTGCGCTTGCCGTCCCAGAAGGGCAGATCGGCCGGCGGCAGCGGGAGCACCTTGTCGAGGTTGGGGAAGCGAAGGTCGGGGTTGTGCTCGAGGGCTTCGTAAAGGGTGCTGTACCGATCAGCGCGAGCGCGATCGATGAGATTGCCAGTCAGAGGGCGTTGGAGGCCAAAGCTGACAGACAAGGCGCGAGCGCTATCTCGACTGCCGAACTTAGCGCCTTCGTGGTAGACCAATAGTGCGCGGGCGTAGTTTTTGTCTCCAAGACTCAGCGTTTGCCCCAACCTATACGCTGCATCTCCATACCCTTGTGCGAATGCGCATTCCAGCATCTTGCGCGCCACCGCGCGGTTGGCCCACACGCCCATCTGCTCGCTGTTGTATGCAGCGTCCAGCCTCTTGCCGATATAGGTCTGTGCCGAAGCGTTACCCATGTCCGCCGCCAGTTGCCAGAACCCGTAGGCCCGATCGACGTCCGGTATTACTCCGATGCCGCTCTGGTGATAAGTGCCCATCATGTCGAAAGCGGCCGGCACGCCCTGCTTCATCAAGCCTTCGATCAAGAGGACTGCTTGCTCGGTGTCGCGTGACACACCCAGGCCTCGCTTGTACAAATCCGCGAGATTCATCGCCGCCTTCCAGTGCCCCAGCGCAGCGGCCTGCTCCCACAACTGTGCCGCCAGCTTGTAGTCGCGGTCATCGGGCCACAGCTCGTAGCTCGTGGCGGTCAAGCCCTGCTGGAACAGACGATCGGCTTCGTCCGCAATCGGCGGCAGCTTGGCCGCTTCGTGTACGCAAGTGAAGGCGGCACGGTGCGGGTTGAAGGCCTTCAGGCGCATGTTGCGAGGTAGGTCGTTCATGGCACAAGCGGTCATAGTCAGGGTAAAGAAAGCCAGCAGCACAGCGAATGCCGCGAGCGGTCGGAGAAGGAGACGCTGGAGCAGCTTCAAGGCAGTCAACCCAATCGGATGTTGCTCGTGCGTTTGTCGTGGAAAGCGACGAGAAAGCAAGTCAGTTGGAGGCCGTTTTCTTTGTTCCACAGGTTGTTGTTCGCCTCTTCCTGCCAGCGTTGAAACGTCAGAGCCATCACCTTCTGATCCGTCGCCACCCCGCCCGCGAACTGACCCTGCGTGTGCTGCCCCCACACCCGCTCTCTCAGCCCCCTGGCCGTGGCCGCGTCATCGCTGGCGATATTGATCTCGCTGTCCACCGCGAAGCTGCGCACATTCAGGTTCGCGCTGCCCAGCGTGAACATGCTGTCGTCGATGATCATCAGCTTGCTGTGGATGTAGATCTCGCGGTAGCGCATGGCGTGCGCCATGTCGATCTCCTTCTGGCGTGGGCGAGGCTTCGTCGGCGGCATGCTGTTGGCGGCGCTGCCCGCCCCCTGAGATTTCTTGAAGTCCTTCATCGCACGTTCGTACACGGCCTGCGCCCGATCGACCGTGTCGAAGACCGGGAACTTGCTCCGGGACCATTCCGGGTCCCAGGTCCACAGGCTCGCCACCAGGCTGCGCATGCCGTACTGGCTTTCCAGCTCCTGGCGCACGGCCTCGGCATCCTTGCCGCCGCCCGCGTCCTTGTAGGTCTGGGCGAGCTCCGACAGTGGCTTCGGCGGCGGGATGGCGAAGGGATACCTTTCTCGCGCCTTCTGCACAGCGTCGTAGTGCGTGGCGTCGAAGCGGGCGATCTCCGCATCCAGCGCCTTCGACTGGTTGGGCATCGACGCGCCATGGCCCAGTTCGGTCACGGTGTCGTGCGTGCGCGGCACCATCTGCGCGCGCTCCGGCGTAGGGATCACGGCCATCACGTGCAGCTTGGGCACCTCCGCCGGGTCCATCCTGGCCGCCTTGCAGCCCTTGACGTACTCGTCGCGCTGCGCCTTCAGATGGCTGACCCAGGCCGCGTTCTGGAAGTACTGGTTCTCCACGTAGACGTAGTGGCGCGCGAAGCTGCCGGCCTGGCTGTACAGCCGTTGAATGGATTTCTCGCTGCCCTCGCCCGCGGGAAGGGTGCGCGCGATCAACGCCCGATGGCGCGGGGTCGCGAGGTTTTGCGTCAGGTTCTTCGGCGGGGCCTCGAAGTCGCAGCTGCGGCTCAGGTTGCGGCCCGCGCCCTTGCCGCGGGCTTCGGCCTTGTTCCACGCGTCGGTGAAGTTCTTGCATACCGCCACCAGCACCTCGCCTTCGACGCGGCAGGCATAGTCCTGGAAAGGTTTGAGGCCGGGCTCCTCGTCGTTGGCGCCTTCCCAGCTCTCGCCGCGCTGGGGTTCGTGGAAGGCGTGTTTGGTCGTGTCCCAATAGTCGGTGACCGAGTTCAGCCCCATGACGTAGCCGCAGGGCTTGGCGCCTTCGTAGTCGATGACGATGGTCTTCTGGTGATGGGTCGCCAGGTATTCCATGCCCAGGCGCTCGATGGCGCCCAGGCTCCAGCTGCCCGACTCTCCCTTCAGGCTGGCCACCACGTCCTGATGCACGCCGCCGCGCGTGCGCAGCGACACGCCTGCCATCTGGCCGGCCACCACCCGGCGATACCAGTTC
>NZ_JBFUCI010000007.1:0-40889 GCF_056405335.1 Variovorax sp. P1_H12_2 | reverse complement strand
TGGTCGGCATGGGCGGAGAGCTCGTCATGGCCGAGCACGCCACCGGCAAGGTTGGACACGTGCACGATGTCCGGCGTGTTTCCGCCATAGGGATCGGATCCCAGCACAGGCACGTTGGCCGGCGGATGGAACACGCTGCCGAAGTAGCTCGCGAGCCGCGCGAACGCGTCGTCCTCGAGCAGCTGGTCCTTGATGACCAGCACGTGGTGCTCGAGCAGCGCCTGCTTGAGCGACAGCACCTGGCTCGCAGGCAACGGGCGCGTGGCGTCGAGGCCCGTCACTAGCGCGCCGAGTGCGGCCTGCAACGGCGCGATGCGAAAGGCGGTCGTCGGTTGGGCCGATGGGTCGGAAGCCGGTGGGCCCGGCCGGGAGACGTCGAGCGTCGAAGAGTGAGTCATGGCGGGGTCGAGGTAGGAACGCGACAGGCGCGGGGAGGCCTGAATTGTTCGGCCGATCGGGACTCGGCGATAGAAGCGATTCGAGTCTGCTTATGCGCACAAGGCGCAAGGCCGGCCGGCTGCTTTCAGAACAAGCCGGTGGTCGGTGGTCCCTCGCCCTTGAGATGCCAGGCGCCCGATGCGGCGGCCTTCCACTGGCGCGGATTGTGGTTGGCCACCGTGCGCGCGTTGCGCCAGTGGCGATCCATGTTGTGGCGCCGGTCGGTGGCCGAGGCCCCGCCGACGTCGAAGGCGAGTTCGGAGGCGCGCAGTGCGGCTTCCACCGCAAAGTACTGGGCCTGGGCGACCGCCACCGAGGCCTCGGTCAATGCGGCCTCGCCGAGTCGATCCGCCCAGGCGGCATCGAGCGCATCGGCGGCGCGCAGTACCGTCGCCGAGAGTCGCGAGTCACCGAGGATCACGCCGCCACAGAGACCTGCGCGGGGTGAACCGGGCGTTTCAGCCCCAGGTGCTCGCGCAGGGTACGGCCCTCGTACTCGGTGYGGAACAGGCCGCGACGGCGCAGTTCGGGCAGCACGCCGTCGATGAAATCGTCCAGGCCGCCCGGGAACCACGGCGACATGATGTTGAAGCCATCGGCGCCGCCTTCCTCGAACCACTGCTGCAACTGGTCGGCGATGCGCTCGGGCGTGCCGACCACCTGCTGGTGCCCACGCGCACCGGCGATGTGCAGGTACAGGTCGCGGATGCTGAGCTTGTCGCGCCGCGCGAGATCGACCAGCAGCCGCTGGCGGCTCTTCGGGCCATTGGTCTCGGGCAGTTCGGGCAGCGGCCCATCCACCGGGTAGCCCGAGAGATCGAAACCGCCGACCACGGTGGACAAGAGCTCGAGGCCGACCGTCGGATGGACCAGGTCCTGCAACTGCTGGAACTTCTCCTCGGCCTCGGCCTGCGTGCGGCCGACCACGGGAAATATGCCGGGCATGACCTTCACGTCATCGGGACTGCGGCCATGGCGCCGCACGCGGGCCTTGATGTCGCCGTAGAACGCCTTGGCCTCCTCGAAGGTCTGATGGGCGACGAAGATGACCTCTGCGGTGCGTGCGGCCAGGTCCTTGCCGGCCTCCGACGCGCCGGCCTGCACCACCACCGGCCGGCCCTGCGGCGAGCGCGAAACGTTGAGCGGCCCGCGCACCGAGAAATGCTTGCCCTTGTGGCCGAGCACGTGCAGCTTGTCGGGGTCGAGGTAGAGGCCGCTGTCCGCGTCGCGCGGGAAGCTGTCGTCTTCCCAGCTGTCCCACAGGCCCGTGACGACGTCGTGGAACTCGGCGGCGCGTTCGTAGCGCAGGGCGTGCTCGAGATGCTCGTCGCGGTTGAAGTTCTGCGCCTCGGCGCCGCCGCTGGAGGTCACGAGGTTCCAGCCCGAACGCCCGCCGCTGATCTGGTCGAGCGAAGCAAATTTGCGCGCCACGTTGAAAGGTTCGTTGAACGAGGTGGAGACGGTGGCGATGAGGCCGATGCGATCCGTCACAGCGGCGAGTGCGGACAGCAGCGTGAGCGGCTCGAAGTGGTCGGCGCGCGCGGTGCGCGAGAGCGAGGGAAGGTTGGTGCTGCGCACGCCCACCGCATCGGCGAGGAAGATCGCATCGAACTTGGCGGCTTCGGCCTTTCGTACCAGATCGACATAGTGGCGGAAGTTGCTGCCGGCATCGGCTTGCGCGCAGGGATGGCGCCAGGCGGCGATGTGGTGGCCGGTCTGCATGAGAAAGGCGCCCAGCTTGATCTGGCGCGTGGAAGCGGTCATGGTCTTTGTTCCGGGGAATGGGTCTTGAAATGGGTCTTGAACTGGGTTGCGCCGCTCACCAGGCGAGCTGCAGGCCGGCCGGCCCGATCGCGGCCGGCCAGCGGGGCGAGGCTTGCGCCGGTGCGGGCGGGGGCTCTGTCCGGACGTCGAGGAAGTCGCCGAGCACGTCGTCGCGAAGCCGGATGAAGCGCGGGTCGCTGCGGTTGCGCGGGTGCGGGAGATCGACATCGACGATGCGGCGGATGCGCCCCGGCGAAGGCTGCATCACCACTACCTGGTCGCCGAGGAAGACCGCTTCCTCGACGTCGTGCGTGACCAGCAGCATGGTGATGCGCTCCTTCTGCCAGATCTGCTGCAGCTCGTTCTGCAGACGCGAGCGGGTCAGCGCGTCGAGCGCGCCGAAGGGCTCGTCCAGCAGCAACACGCGCGGTCGGTTGACCAGGCCGCGCGCGATCGCCACGCGCTGTGCCATGCCGCCGGAAATCTGGTGCGGCCAGGACTTCTCGAAGCCCTGCAGGCCGACGAGCGCCACGTGCTCGGCCACCAGCGCCTTCTTCTGCGCGGCCGTGAAGGGCGCATTGCGCAGGCCGACGGCAATGTTCTGCTCGACCGAGAGCCAGGGAAAGAGACGGTGGTCCTGGAACACGATGCCGCGCTCGGGGCCGGTTCCGGAGACAGGCTGGCCGTCGAGCAGGATCTGGCCTTCGTACTGGTCGTCGAGCCCGAGCACGAGCCGCAGCAGCGTGGACTTGCCGCACCCGCTGGCGCCGACGATGCTCACGAAGCGGCCTGCGGGCACGTGCAGGTCGATGCCGTCGAGCACCTGCAGTTCCCCGTGCTCGCTCTGGCTGTTGGCGTAGCGCTTGCCGACGCCACGGATATCGAGTTCGTTGGAGGAGGGCGTCGTGATCTCAGTCATTCCATATGCCTTGCAGAAGTTTCAGGTGCGGCCGGTCCAGCGCGAGAGCCGTCGCTCGAGCCGTCGCGCGAAAGCGTTCATCAGCCAGCCGACCAGGCCGATCACGAACATGCCGAAGATCACCAGGTCCATCCGGAAATGCTCGCTGCCCTCGATCAGCAGGTTGCCGATGCCGCGACCGGCCACCAGCAGGTACTCGGCGCCAATGGTGGCGAGCCACGAATAGATCAGCGCCAGGTAGACGCCCGTGAAGATTGCGGGCATGGCCGCCGGCAGTACCACCTCGAGGACGGTCTGCCGGCGCGTGTAGCCGTAGACCCGTGCCACTTCGAGCAGCGCTGGCGGCGTGGTGCGGATGCCGTCGCAGGTATTCACCACCACCGGCACCAGCGCGGCGAGCGAGAGGAACACCACCTTGGCCACGTCGCCGAGCCCGAACCACACCGAGATCAGCGGGATCCAGGCGAACAGCGAGATCTGCTTGAAGGTGTTGAAGCTCGGCCCGACGATGCGGTTGAACAGCGGCGACAGCCCCAGCAGCGCGCCGAGCAGCAGGCCCAGCACCGTGCCGATCGCGAAGCCGGTCGCCTCGCGCGCCAGGCTCGCGCCCAGGGCACGCCAGAGGCGCCCGCTCGTGATCTGGTCGAGCGCGGTCGCGAGCACCTTGCCGGGCGACACCAGCAGCGCCGAGTTCACGAGGTCGAGCTGCGAGGCCAGCCACCACAGCGCGATGGCGGCGATCGGCAACAGCAGGCCGCGCCAGCGGCTGGTGTCGACCGGGCGCAGCGGCTGGATGGTCGCCAGCTCGGCGGCATCGCGCGAGATCTGAGCCGCCCCGTGCGCACTCATCGCGCCGCCCCCGGCCGGCGGCGGTTGGCCAAGGTCTCGACGGCATCGAGCAGTCGGTCGATCGCATAGCCGATGGCGCCGACCACGATGACCGCGGCCATCACGAGATCGAGCTGGAACAATTGGCGCCCGTAGACGATCAGGTAGCCGAGCCCTTCGCTGGAGGCCACGAGTTCGACCACCACGAGCGACAGCCAGGCCTTGGTGAAACCCAGGCGAAGGCCCGTGAACAGCGTGGGAATCGCGTGCGGCAGCACGATCTCCAGCACCTGCTGGCGGCGGCTGTAGCCATAGGCCTGCCCCACCTCGCGCAGGGCCGTGGGGGTCTGCCGAAATCCCTGCAGGGTGTTGAGCGCCACGGGCACCATCGCGGCCTTGGCGATCAGGATGTACTTGAGCGGCTCGCCAATGCCCACGAGCAGCAGCACGAAGGGCAGCCAGCCGAGCACCGGGATCTGCACCAGTGCGTTGAAGGTCGGCAGCACGTAGGTCTCGAAGCGGCGCGACAGGCCCATGGCCGAGCCCAGCACGAGCCCGAGCAGCGCGCCGCCCGCAAAGCCGACGAGCACGCGCTGCAGGCTGGCACTCACGTGGAGCCAGAGATCGCCGCTGGTCGCGAGGTCGCGCAGCGTCTCGTAGACGAACTGCGGCGAGGGCAAGACCTGCGGCGAGATCCAGCCTCGCTCGGCACCCACGGTCCACAGCGCCAGCAGGGTGGCGGGCAGCAGCCATGGCAGCAGGCCGTCGACCGTGCGCCGCCAGCGCGGCACCGGGCCGGCGAGCGTCGGCTTCCCGCGCCGCGCAACCGGGCGGCCCCGCGCCGCTTCCAGGCCGCCACCGGCAGCGATGGTCGCGTGCTCAGCGGCCATTGACCGCCGCCACCGACTGCTGCGGCCTGGCCTTCGGCTGGCCCTTGGCGTCGTAGGCGGTCCAATAATTCTCCAGGCCCTGCTTCTTGAGCGAGTTCCGCAGATACCGGGTGTCGAACCAGTCGTCCACCGTGACGGCGTGGCGGATCAGCTTGAGCTTGAGCGCGTCGGCCACGACCGCCTTGTAGCGGCCGAGGATGAACTCGTCCACCAGCGGCGAATTGCGGCTGGCGAGCGACTGCTTGTCGAACTCCGCCGCCCAGGAGGCGACGGGCACGCCGCTGCGCGACCAGACCCTGAAGAGTTCGTCGCGGTTCCTTTCTTCCGATGCCCAGTGGGCGGCGCGCACGAACACGTCGACCACCCGCTGCACCTCCGCCTGGTGGGCCTCTTCGAACTCGCTGCGCACCAGCAGCGAGGCCTGGCGGGTCAGCGCCGGGTCCTGGCCCTGGGTCGAGTAGACGATGCTGGCCAGCCCGGCGTCGCGCACCTTGAACCACTCGTAGCCGCCGAAGGCGGCGTCCACGCCATTGGAGACCAGCGCCGCCTGTGCGCTGCCGGCATCGAGGTTGACGACCTTCAGGTCGCGCTCCGTCAAGCCGTTGGCACCCAGCACGTTGATGGCCACGAGGTGGCCGTTGGTGCCGCGGAAGATCGAGACCTTGCGGTCCTTGAGATCCTTGATCGAGCGGATCGGGGAATCCTTCGGCGTCACCACGTAGAGGTTGTTGCGCGCGCCGCTGACCGCCAGCAGCTTGGTCTTCAGGCCGTTGGAGCGCCCGACGATCTGCGGCAGGTCGCCCTGGTAGGCGAAGTCGATCTGCTTGTTGGACAGCGCCTCGTTCACGGCCGGTCCGGCGCCCTTGAAGAACAGCCATTCGACCTGGATGCCGGAGGACTTGAACTCCTCCTCCAGCCAGTTGTTGACCCGCACCAGCCCGCCGGGCGAACCGCCGAAGGTGACCGGGTCGCCGCCGCCCGCGGAGGCCACGCCGATGCGGATCACCTCGGGAGGCGCGGCCTGCACCTGGGCCGCCTCCAGCGACAACAGGACCAGGACGGACAGGGCGGCGGCCCATCGGCGCAGGCGAGGCACAGCGGTATGCATGGAATTCCTTCGGGAGTCTTTGGACAGGGCGCAGGGTCAGGGCGTCGGCTGGCCCAGCTTGCGGCCGACCTCCGTGCCCTCGAAGAAGCGCGGATTGGCCTCGGTATAGAAGCGGTACGGGTTGTCGAACACCAGCGCCTTGAAGTCGCCCGCCGTGATCACGCCCTGCGCGACCAGGTCCCAGCTTTCGGCCAGCGGTTCGGTGAACTCCGGCACGTCCCAGTGGCCGACGTCGGACGACCAGATGGCGTTGATCTTCACGCCGAGCGGATTCACGCGGTCGTTGAAGGCCGCCGCCACGGTGCGGTCGTCGGCCTCGGAGCCGAAGTAGAAGCTGTTCACCCAGCGATCCCGGATGTCTTCCACGCGCTCGATGCCGGCCAGTGCGAAGTCGTCGATCTCGGATTCATCGGGCTCGCGGCTGTGCGGCAGCGCCGAGATGCCGAGACTGTCGCGCAGCAGCGTCGACTTGTCGATCGCGCGGCCCTTGAGCAGGTCGCCGCCGTAGCGCTCGAACAGGGACGCCAGCAGTTCGATATCGGCCTCTGCGGGATCGTAGTTGCGCACCGCGATGCGGTTGCGCTTCTCGAAGCGATCGACCAGGTGCGTGTAGACATGCGAGCCCCAATCGGCCCCGCCTTCGAGCAGCCCGACGCGCAGGCCCGGGAACCGCCGGGTCACCCCGCCGAAGAACAGGGCCTTCGCAAAAGCCTGCGAACCGTCGGCGAAATGGCCGATGTGGTTGTTCATGTAGTTGCTGATCGACTGCCGACCCGTCCAGCCCTGGCTGCCGTAGTGCGTGGTGACCGGCACGCCGAGCTCCACCACCTTGGCCCAGAACGGGTCGTAGTCGTGCTCGCTGTCGATGCCGTAGAAATCGATGTAACCCGCCTGCTTCGCCACCTCGGGGTGTTCCCTGGCCGGGTACTTGTCCGCGATCGCGCGGATCGGCCGCCGCACGCCGCCGGCGATGTTGATCACCTTCAGGCCCAGCGTCTTGACCGCGAACTCCAGTTCCTCGATGCCCTCCTGCGGCGTGTGAAGCGGGATGCCGGCCACGGGGGTGAGGCGGTCCGCATAGGCGCGGTACTGGTCGGCGTGGAAGTGGTTGATGGCGCGATGCAAGGGCTGGCGGAACTCGCTGCCCGCCGCGGCGGGCGACAGCACGTCGTTGGGGAACAGGACCGAGTAGTCGGAGCCCTGCTCGGCCAGACGCTCGTGCAGCAGCGCGGGCAGCGTGTAGGTCGCGAGGTCGTACGTGTTGCGCGTGACGCGCGCCCACCACGGCGCTCGCAGGGTGCGGTGGTACTGGCGCTCGTCGGGCGTCTGCTGGTACCAGTCCTTGCCGCCGCCGTTGCGCGTGACGAAGCGTCCGCCCAAGGCCTTGCGCAGCGCGTCCACCAGGGCATTGCCGCCATAGTGCTGGATGTAGTCCTCCAGCGCCGGTGCGTAGTCGTTGACGTGCACGTCGGTGTCGATCACCGGGTGCCGGAGGCCGGCCTTGACGGCGGCGGATCGCGATGCGCGCACAGGGCTCAATCGGTCGTTCACGGGTGTCTCCTTCGATGTGACTTGGATACGACTCGCAGGTTAGGTGCGAGCGTCGTGTCGCCCAAGGAAGGCTTTCGCGTTTGCTTAGGTGCGCCTCGCATATCAGCCAGGCGATGCTGGCGAGAGCGGCAAGTGGGCTGCGCCCCGACTGGCCACCGCCTGGACACGCGCGCGTCGCACCGCCTTGCAGGAGATCCGCCAGGACAGCGCGGCCTACTACGCCTTCCACGCGGAGGTCAGCGGCTTCCCGCTGGAGGTCGTGAAGGTCTCGCACCCGCTGTCGCAATTCCCTGAAGCGGCCTACCCCGCCGAAGGAGTGGCGCTGCTCGACGAGGTCAAGAAGTTCCTGCTGGCCGAGCACCCCGTGAGCCGCGACTTCGAACTCGCGCAGTGGCGCGTCCACGACGCCTGAGCGACTCACCGGCTCAGGAATGGCAGACCAGCCCGTCCTTGAGCAGCGTGATCTCGAACTGCAGATTGCCCGCGCGCGCAGCGCGAGCCTTGGCCAGGGTGCCATCGGCACGCCACTGGCGCAGCGCCGTGGCCACGTAGTCGCGCGACAGCGCGTCGCCGTCGGCCAGTCGAACCAATGCGTCCGAGCGCGCTTGCAGGCCCTGGACCAGGGGTTTGTAGAAGCGCCACTCCTCGTTGCGCATGAGCCGCTCCAGCACTTCACTGTCTTCGGCCAGTGCCGCGCATTCGCCCGCCATGAAGGCCGAGGCCGCATGCACCGACGACGGGTAGCTGCGCGGCTGTGCGCCATAGCGTTGCGCCACCGCGCCCGCGTAGCCGGAACCTTCGCCAACGCAGACCGATGCGCCGCGCAGGGCGGCCTCGTCCTGCAGCCGGCCGCGCCGCAGGCCCACCACGACGCCGCGGCCCGTGTCGTAGCTGCCTGGCGCCGCAGCGATGCCTTGCTGCGGCGCTTCATCTCTCGCCACGCCGGCGATCAACAAGTCGATGCGCCCGTCGCGCACGGCGGCTTCCCGCTCGTCCGCTGCCAGGCCGACCAGCCTGAGCTTCACGCCGAGCGCGTCCGCGAGCTGGCGCGCGAGCGTGGCGTCGAAGGCATCGGGCTCGGGCGGCGTGGGGGCTTCCGCTGGCGCGGGGCGCGGGTAGCGGCGCACGCCGACGACCAGTTCACCACGTACCACCGCACGCTCCAGCACGGGCCCTTTCGGCCGGTTGGCAAGCGGCGGTGCGGTCTCCAGCAGTCGCCGCAGCCATGTCGGCGATGCGGGCAAGCCCGGGTCGGCAGGGTCCGCGAACGCCGACGAGCCGCCGATGCTGCCGAGCGCCGCCAGGGCGACGGTCACCGCCAATACCGTCCCGGCGGCGGCTCGGCTCGGCGCCGGGGCAGCCTGCCTGCGTTCATTCATCGAGGCTCAACCCCTTGCGCCAGCGCAGCAGCCGGCGCTCCAGCAGCGCAAGCAGATAGTTCAGCAGCAGGCCGAGCACCGCCAGCATCAGGATGCCCGCATACATGGTCGGAATCTGGAAGGTCTCCTGCGAATTCAGCGTGAGGAAGCCCAGGCCCGAGTGCGCGCCGATCATCTCGGCCGCCACCAGCGCGGTGATGCTGTACGCGCCGGCCAGCCGCACGCCCGTGAAGATCGACGGCAGCGAGGCCGGCAGCACCACCTTGAAGAAGATGAAGCGGCGGGACGCGCCCATCGACAACGCGGAGTTCACCAGCAGCCGGTCGATCTGCTTCACGCCACTCACGGTGCTCAGCAGCACGGGCCAGAACGAGGCCCAGAAGATGATCGCCACCTTCGAGAGCTCGCCAATGCCCAGGAACAGGATGAACACCGGGAAGAGCGCGAAGGCCGACGTCTGGCGAAACAGCTGCAGCACCGGATCGACGATGGCGGCCAGGCGCTTGAAGCCGCCGATCAGCAGTCCCAGCACCACGCCCGCGCTGCTGGCGAGCACCAGCCCCCAGAGCGATCGCTGAAGGCTGGCCGCCACGTGCTTCCACAGCTGCCCGTTGTCGAGCAGTTGGCCGATGCTGGCCAGCACCGCCGAAGGCGGGCTCAGGTAGGCGTCGCTCACGATGCCCAGGCGGGGCAGGGCCTCCCACAGCAGCAGGAAGAGCACGATGCCGATGCCGCGCTCGGCCCAGCGGCCCGCGATGCGGAAGATGCGGCTGGGCGGGCGAATCGCCGGCGCGTCGAGCACCGCGCTCACGACGCCGCTCCTTCGAGCGACTTCGGCCGCAGGCCGGGCTGCCCGAGCTGTACCTCGTCCTTGAGCACCTCCCAGGCGCGATGCCGCAAGGCGGCGAACTCCGCCGTGTGGCGCAGTTCGGCGGAGCGCGGCCGCGCGAGCGGAATGTCGATGATGTCCTTGATGCGGCCGGGCCGCTGCGTCATCACCGCCACCCGGTCCGAGAGGTACACCGCCTCTTCCAGGCTGTGGGTGATGAAGACGATGGTCTTGCGGTGCTGCTCCCAGATGCGCAGCAGTTCGCCCTGGAGCACCTCGCGTGTCTGCGCATCGAGCGCGGCGAAGGGCTCGTCCATCAGCAGCACGTCGGGCTCGTAGGCCAGCGAGCGCGCAATGGCCACGCGCTGCTTCATGCCGCCCGAGATCTCGTGCGGGTAGCGCTCGCCGAAGCCGTGCAGGCCGACCAGCTCGAGGTACGCCTGCGCGGTACGGCGTCGCGCCGCCTTGCCCAGGCCGCGGATCTCGAGGCCGATGGCGATGTTGTCGAGCACCGACAGCCATGGGAAGAGCGCGTAGCCCTGGAACACCACGCCCTGGTTGCGGTTGATGCCGGCAATCGGCCGGCCGTCGATGGCGATGCGCCCGCCGGTGCGCTCGGTCAGGCCGGCCAGGATGGCCAGGAAGGTCGACTTTCCGCATCCGGAGGGGCCGAGCACCGACAGGAATTCGCCCTCGCGCACGTCGAGGTCGAAGCCCTCGAGCACGGCCACACGTTCGCTGGCCCCGCGCGCCGCATAGTCCATCCGCACGTCGCGGGCAGAGATCTTGATGCTCATCGCCTCAGGTCTTCGCCGGTTGCTGTGGCTGCTTTTGCGCGAACGGGTTGAACTCGTTCGTGTAGATCTCCTTCACGGCCACCTTGCCGGCCGGAATCTTCCCTTCGGATTGCAGGATGTCGACGTAGTACTGGATCGGCGGCTCGGTCACCACCAGGTCCTCCACATAGGCATAGCGATCGACATTCTTCAGGTCCATGTTGATGCGCTTGGCCACCAGCTTGCGCGCCTCTTCGGGGTTGGCATTGACCCAGTTGCCCGCCTTCGCCAGCGCGGTGACCACGTCGCGCACGGCCTCGGGATGCTCGCGGATGAAGCGGCCATGGGCGCTGTAGGGCGCCATGCCGCCGAGTCCGCCGTCGAGGTCGAAATCGCTCCACAGCCGCAGCAGCTGGTCCGCGTTCTCGGCCCGGCCCGAGAAGGGGGCGTGGATGATGGCCAGATCGGTGTTGCGCGTCACCAGCGTCTGCTCGGCCTGCTCGTCGGGAATGACCACGAAGTTGATCTTGTTCACGTCCACGCCATGCTGGCGCAGGTACTTCTTGGTGACGAACTCGGCGCAGGCGCCGAAGCTGTTGAAGCCGACGGTCTTGCCCTCGAGGTCCTTCGGCGCGCGGATGCCGGAGTCCTTGCGCACGAAGTACTTCATGTGCGGCGCCTCCTGCAGCGTCCTGCCGCCGGCGGCCACCACCTTCAGGTCGGCGCCCGAGGCGATGGCCGAGATCACCAGCGGCACCATGCGGCTGCCGAAGTCGATCTCGCCCGTGCCCACCAGCGGAATGATCTGTGGCGCCGCGATCTTGCCGACGTACTGCGGGCGCGTGTTCGTGCCCTCGAAGTAGCCGAGCTGGTCGGCCAGGTAGATCAAGTCGAACGAGGGGTTGTCAGGGTACTTGAAGGCCACCTTCTCGCCGGCCTTGCCGACCACGGCCGGGCCGCCGGCCGCAGCGCTCTTGCCGTCGCCCGGCGAGCAGCCTGCAAGCAGGAGGCCGCCGAGGCCGCCCGCGGCGGTCAGCGAAGCAAGGGTCTTGAGCGCCAGGCGGCGTGAAGGCAGCGCGCGGGCGCCGAGGCTGGAAGAGGGCGTCTCGATGGGCATGGCGTCGGGCTCCGCGGGCGGAGCGCAGGGACTGGTTGGGAAGCTACCGATCGTAGGAAGCACCACCCCGCGCACCAACGAAGAAAAGCGCGCATGCATATGCGGCCTGCGCTGGCGTGCAAGACGAAAAATTGCGGCGTCTCATTTGCCGATCGAAGGATCGGTGTCGCGTGACAGATGGCTCTGGCCGACCTTTCGGGTCGCCCGGCAGCACTCCGGGAGCGCAGGCCTTGGCCACGCATCTCGCCACTGTCCGCAGGGCGAAATGATGACGCCCTGTCCCCGGCCGGGAAACCCGCTGCGTCAGGCGACGATCACGCGATGGCAGGTCTTGCGCAACAAGGGCAGGGCGGGCAGTTCGCGGGCCTTGGCGTCGGTGACGACGACGTCGATGTCGGCCGTGCGGATGTAGGTCACGCGGCTGGCCTGTCCGATCTTCGCGTGGTCGGCCAGGATGACCACCTGCTGCGCCTGTTCGGCCATGGCACGGGCGACCGCGGCTTCGTGGTGCTCGAAGCTCATGGCGCCAAGCCTGGCATGCAGGCCCACCGGCGACAGCAGGGCGACGTCGGCGCGGTAGCGGTGGATTTTCTCGATCGTGGTGTCGCCGTGCGTCGCCTGCGTCTTCACGTCGATGTGGCCGCCCAGCAAGATGGTCTGGTTGCCCGTGAGGCGCCCTTCGCYGGCGCCTGCGAGCTTGAGCGCAATGCTCAGCGAATTGGTGATGACGGTCATGCCGCTGAGCGTGCCGATCTCCTCCGCGAGCATCGAGGTGGTGCTGCCCGCGTCCAGAAAGACCGTCTGCCCCGGCTGCAGCAGCCGGATCGCAGCCTTGGCGATGGCACGCTTTTCCCGTTGGCGCGCCACCAGCCGCACCGCCAGCGGCGGCTCGGGTTCCGCGCTGGTGGCGATGGCGCCGCCGTGGACACGGCGGAGTTCGCCCAATCCTTCGAGTTCGAGCAGGTCGCGGCGGACTGTCTCGCGCGACACCGCCAGGTCCTGCACGATGCGCTCGACGCTGAGCCGCGAGAACGTGGCGAGAAGGCTGCGGATGCGCAGGAATCGTTCGTCTTGAAGCATGGGGATGCCGGCGTGTGAAAAAGAAGGGTGCAGCGGGACGCCGTGCCGACCCGCAAGCGGACGGGCGCGGGACGGGTGCCATTGTGCCGATCAACGCACCCGTCGGGGCGAAGCCGAGTGTCAGGACAGCACGCCCATCGCCGGGTCGCTGATGCCGTCCGCGCCGGTTTCCACGCGGCCCGCAAAGCGCCGCAGGTAGGTTGTGCCGTCGTCCACATTGGCCGACACGCTGAAGTCGTACCAGTGCTTGCTGTAGGCCAGGTCCCATTGCTGCGTCAGCACCTGACCGGGCGCGAGCGCGAAATTCCACGGCCCGTCGGTGCGGTAGGCGGTGGGCGCGACCGCGACCGTGCAGCTGATGTTGCCGAGGTTGTGCATTTCCAGGTGCACGTCGCCGTTGGCGGTGTCATAGCAGACGCGGATCTCGGGCAGACCGGCACCGCCCGCGAGCGACTTCGGCAGCTTGCCGCGGAAGCGGCGGAAGTAGCCGTTGGGCCCGAACACCGACAGGTCGTAGCTGCCGTCGGAGGTCGGCGTCCAGCTGTCGTTGAGCAGCTTTCCCGGCTCCACGGTGTAGCGGCGCGGCAGGTCGCCCAGCGACAAGTGGTTGTAGACGTGGAAGACCGCGCCCGCCTTGCCGGTGTTGCCGAACACCAGCCAGTACTTCTGCCGGTCGACGTCGGGCCGACCGCTGGTATGCAGCTCGTAGGGCAGCGCGCGCGAGTAGCGCACGCCGGTGGCCTGCAGCGGCATCGTGCCGGTGCCGGGCGTTGGCGCGACCGGCGTAGGCAGCAGCAATTGCATCGCGATGGCGGCATCGGCCGCGGCGCTGTCGATGGTCGGCAGCGCCGGCAGCTCGGCATTGGGCGTCGCGAAGTTGAAGCACGAAGTGAGATCGCCGCTGACAGAGCGTCGCCACGCGCTGATGTTGGGTTCGGTCACGCCGAAGCGCATTTCGAGAAAGCGGATGACCGAGGTGTGCTCGGCGACCTGCGAGTTGACCCAGCCGCCCTTGCTCCACGGGCTCACCACATACATCGGTACGCGCCAGCCCATGCCGTAGGGCGAGCCGATGTACGGCGCCTTCAGCTCGTTGCGTTCGCCGAGCGTGGATACGGTGCTCATGCCCGCGTCGGTGCCGTCGGGGTTGCGCGACGCAATGGCGGGCGGCGGCATGTGGTCGAAGTAGCCGTCGTTCTCGTCGAACATGAGGAAGAGCACCGTCTTGCTCCACACCGCCGGGTCGGACGTGAGCGCGTCCAGCACGCGTTCGGTGTACTCGGCGCCCCACAGCGGCGACGACGGGCCGGGGTGCTCCGAGTACTTGGCGGGCGCCACGATCCAGCTCACCTGCGGCAGCAGGCCGTTCTTCACGTCGTCGGCCAGGTCGGACAGCGAACGCGTCGACAGGCCGCGTGCCTTGAGCGAGCGCTGCGCTTCGGTCGGGGCCGCTGCATAGTAGGCACGGCGGAAGGTGTCGAAGCCTTCGAGCGGGTTGTCCGTGAAGTTGTCCGCCATGTCCTGGTAGATCTGCCAGCTGACGCCGGCCGCTTCCAGCCGCTCGGGGTAGGTCGTCCAGCTGTAGCCGGGGGTGTTGGCCAGGTCGTCGTTGGTGTTGTCGATGGCCGGGCCGCCGCCCTGGCCCAGCGGATCGTTGCTGCCGGTCCAGAGGAACAGCCGGTTCGAGTTGGTGCCGGTGAGCTCGCTGCAGTGGTAGGCGTCGCACACCGTGAAGGCGTCGGCCAGAGCGAACTGGTAGGGCATGTCGCTCTGCTGGTAGTAGCCGAGCGCGCGCGCCGACTTCGCCGCCACCCACTGGTTCATGCGCCCGCCGTTCCAGGCTTGCTGGCCGTCGGCCCATCCGTGCGCCATGCCGGTAGTGCGCTGCGCGCTGGTGCTGGTCGTGTCGTAGTGAAAGGGCAGGCAAGTCCCGCTGCCGGATGTCGGCGGCTGGTTCCAGACCGGCTTGCCGTTGGCCAGCGGCACCGGAAAGCGGTCGCCGAAACCGCGCACGCCGCGCAGCGTGCCGAAGTAGTGGTCGAAGGAGCGGTTCTCCTGCATGAAGATCACGACGTGCTTGACGTCGCTGATGGTGCCGGTGTCCTGTGCGGCCGGAATGGCCAGGGCACGGCGGATGCCCGGCGGCAGCAGGCCGAGTGCGGCAGCGGCACCGGCGGTGGTGGCGGCACCGCGCAGGAAGCCGCGTCGGGAACTGGAGGTGTGCTGGTCTGTCATGTGCGATCTCAGGGGGCACAGCGCACCGACTCGGGACGGCGAGCGGGTGGTTTGTTGTCGGGCGTGGCACCGGGCGGCGTCACGGCTTCGGCGGGAGGCCCGGCGGTGGCCGGGTCGTTCGGGGTGACCACCACGCCGGGTGGCGCGCCCGTGCTCGACGGGTTGCCGGTCGGGGTGAGGGGCGCATTGATGCCGCTTCCTCCGCCGCCACCGCCGCCACCGCCGCACGCGCCCAGCGCGGTGGCGGCGACCAGCGTCGCGAATGCAAAGAGGAGGCGTCGGCCCGCGGTCGGGCGCGCGGTGGGCGTGGGGTCGCTGTGCATGCGCATCTCCGTCAGGGAACCAGCGTGGTCAGCGAGGTGCCCGAGCGGCCGATCGATTCGACCTCCAGGGCGGTCAACACGCGATTCCAGGTGCCGAATTCGCCGAAATCGAAGCGGCCGCCGATGGTGTTGCTCGCATTGCCGTTGCGATAGCCGGGGCCATAGCCGCCATCGCCGTCCTCGTTCAGCGTGAAACCGTTGTTCAGGCCGTTCAGGGCCGCGACGTAGGCGCTGGTCAGGGGTACCGATGCGCTCTGCATGCCGTAGACCGGGTCGTACACATGGAACCTTGCCGCCAGGCCCGGCACATCGACCACCATGGCGGCGTACACCCAGGTGTTGGCGCTGAAGTTCAGGTTCTTGTCGCCCGCCCGGGCGCCGCCGCGACCGATGTTGAAGCGCAGCGTGCTGCCGTATTGGCCGATCGCCAGGCCCGGGTTGTCGCCGCTGCCCCAGTTCTTGTTCGACACCACAGGCATGCCCGAGCGGGTGGCGTCCGAGCGGAACCAGAAACCGAAGCTGAAGGGTGCGCTGGTGCTGCTCACGTTGGCCGTGGGAATGCGATAGCCGCCATCGCAAGCGGCGCAGACGGTCGGCCCGRCATAGTTGGTCGATTGCAGCGCGGTGTCGGTGCCGCCGAACGGACCGCCGCCCGCGGCGGTGTAGATCGGCGTGGCTCCGCTCACCCAGGGTGTGAAGGCCAGCGCGCCGTTGATGCGGTCGGCCAGCGTCGTCTTCAGTGCGAACAGGTGCGTGAGGCCGGTGGCCACGCCGGGCATCAGCGAGATCGGCTTCACGTAGTCGAGCGTGGCACGCAACGAAACGGGCGTCTGGTCGGCGACCACGGTGTAGTTGTAGGTGAAGAAACCGCTGGCTGCAGGCGCCATCGTGGTGTCCTCGAACTCCAGGGCGTTGCCGGGCAGCGTGGCGACGGCGATGCCGTCGCGCATGACGGCGATGGCCGCCGGCGTGGCCGGCAGGGTCCATGTCAGGCGAATGCCGCTTCGCTTCTTGTTCATGTCAGCGGCCAGCTGGCGCACACCGGCGGCGCCGGTCAGCGGGCTGCCGTCCATGGCGTACTTGTCGGCCCCGGGGCGTGCCGAGAGATGCGTCAGCACCGTGGGCGTGATGTCCGTCGCGGCGGCGTAGGCGTACCAGGGCTCGATGGCCACCGGCAGCGTGGCGGGTGCGGCCGCCGCCAGGTTGGCGGGCTTGTCGATGGCGATGACCGTCGCCAGGTTCGACGCGATCGGAATGCCGTCGGCCACGCCGGTGGCACCCAGGCCGTGCGTGGTGGTGACGATCACCATCCAGTCCTCGCCGGGCTGGGCCGCGCGACGCTTGGCGAGCGAAGCCTTGAGCGTCGCGATCTGCCGGTCGACTTGCGCCAGCGCGTTTTGGTAGTCGGTGCCGTAGCCAGCCACGTCCGCCACCTGTGCCGGGCCCTGGTAGTCGGCCACGATCAGGTCGTAGCCGCCGCCCTCGATGGCCGCGGCCGCCTCGGACGACACGCAGCTGTCGTTGCCTTCGCAATCCTTCACCAGGTCCAGGTAGCCGGAGGCCCTGTCGGCGCGCAGCAGTTGCGGCAGGCCGCTCCAGCTGGCAATGGCCGCGGTACGCGCCGAGGCGTGGCTTTGCTTCAGCAGCTTGAAGACGGTGTCGGCCTTGAAGCTCTGGCCCTCGTAGTTGGAGCGGATCTCATGGCGGTCGGCCCAGGCGCCTGTCAGGAGCGTGGCCCACGCCGGGCCGTCGGTCGCCTGCTGTTGCGTGGTCTTGCCCTTGATGCCCCCGGTATAGGCAGGGAGCACCATGCCAAGCCCCTGGAGGGACGGCATGCGAGCGGCGACTAGCGCTTGCTGCAGGGCCTCGTACTGCACGCCGTCGATGCCGATCACCAGCGCCTTGCCTTGCGGCCCTGTGCCGGGAGCAGGCGCTGGCGCCGGTGCGGGAGGCGCGGCGGAAGCGGGTGAGGGCGCTGGTGTGGGCAGGAATGGGAATGCAGGCGCCGAGCCTCCACCGCCGCCACAGGCGACCAGCAGAAGCAACGGGCTCATGCTCAGGGCGGCACGCCCGAGGCGGCCTCTCAGTGTGTTCATCAGGGATCTCCGGCAAGGTGGGACACCGGAGGTCGCGGGGGACCTGTCCGGTCTCGAATGAGAACGTGGTTGCGACAGGCACTTCGCGCAATTGCAGCTACCGGGACCTGTGCGGTTCCAAGAGATATGCAATAAATGCCTCAAACGCAACCAATGCCTCGGATGTTGCGGGAGTCAAATGACAGAGCTTTGACAGCGCCGGCTCATGGCCGGACATGTACGGCTGAACGAAATGGACTGGCGTTTGGGTTCTGTCCCGCACGATTCCTGAGGCGGAAGGGGCCTTCGGACTTGTCAGTCAAGTGGAGAGGCGCCGTGCATCAGTGGCGTGTCGGACGCGCAGGCCCTGTACCGGGGGTCCGGACCGACGCGCCGCGGACGGTGCAGCCGCTCGCGCCAGCCGAGTCCGCACGGCGAGCCACGAATGTCGGAACTTCACCGTCAGCGGTTCGTCAAATTCCTTTTGACCTGCGCCTTCTGGTCGTGGTCGCGCGCAAGCGCATCGGGATGCACGAAGGCGCCTGGCTCTGTCGTTACAAGGAGAGCGCGCGCATGGAAAAAATGCTTCACCTGCTCGAGACTTTTACCGCCCGCGGAAGTGATGGACTGACCTACCGCGTCCAGGCCTATGAACACCTCGCCCGTCTCGACGCGGTTCCCGACACGCAAGGACAATGGGAGCCGACGGGGCTCACCGAATACAAGCTGGCCGATGGTCGGCATGTCGGCGTCGACAAGGATGGCGTGATGACGTTGGCCGGCACGGGGATGAGGCTGAATCGCGACCCTTCCCCGCAGGACTGAGAGTGATGCCCGCGTGAGCGGGAGTCGTGGTGGATTTCTGGGTAACCCCAACCCGAGGAGAGGACCATGCCAACCGAAAAAAAGCGCCTGATCGCCCAGTTCGAGCCCGGCGCCTACCGGGTGAATCCGCCGAAGAATGCGAAGGAGGTGATTGCCCTCGTGCAGGAGCACGGAGTTCAGATCGTCGACCTGAAGTTCACCGATCTGCCCGGACTGTGGCAGCACTTCTCGATCGGGCTGCCGGAACTCAATGACGAACTGTTCAACGACGGCATCGGGTTCGACGGCTCCTCGATCCGCGGTTTCCAGGAGATCCACGAGTCGGACATGCTGCTGCAGCCGGACCCGACCACCGCATTCATCGATCCGATGTGCGAGACCCCGACGCTTTCGATGATCTGCAATGTGGTCGACCCGGTCCGGAAGGGGCCCTACTCGCGCGATCCGCGTTTCGTGGCCCGCAAGGCCGAGCGTCACTTGAAGGACACCGGGGTCGCGCAGACCTGCTACTTCGGCCCGGAGCTCGAGTTCTTCATCTTCGATTCGATCCGGTTCGAGCAGAACACGCATTGCGGCTACTACTACGTCGATTCGGTCGAGGGCGCATGGAACTCGGGCCGGGACGAAGGCGCGTTCGGGGGCGGGAATCTCGGCTACAAGCCGCGCTACAAGGAAGGCTATTTCCCGGTGCCCCCGCACGACACGCTGCAGGACATCCGCTCGGAGATCGTGCTCGGGCTGATGAACGCGGGTGTGCAGGTCGAGATCCACCACCACGAGGTGTCGACCGCGGGCCAGAACGAGATCGACATGAAGTTCGCGCCGCTCGTGCGAATGGCCGACAACGTGATGGTCTACAAGTACTTCGTCAAGAACATCGCGCGCCGGCACGGCAAGGTGGCCACGTTCATGCCGAAGCCGCTCTTCGCCGACAACGCGAGCGGCATGCACTGTCACCAGAGCCTGTGGAGCGAGAAACGCAATCTCTTCTACGACGCCAAGGGTTGGGCACTGACCTCCGAGCTGTGCCGCTGGTACATCGGCGGACTGCTCCAGCATGCCCACGCGCTGATGGCGTTTTGTGCACCGACCACCAACTCCTACCGCCGGCTCGTCCCGGGCTACGAGGCGCCGGTGAACCTGGTGATGTCGCAGCGAAATCGCTCGGCTGCGGCGCGCATTCCGATGTATTCGGAATCGCCGAACGCGAGGCGCGTCGAGTTCCGTTGTCCGGACCCGACGGCGAATGCCTACCTCGCGTTCGCCGCAATGCTCATGGCGGGCCTCGACGGGGTCGCCAACAAGATCGACCCGGGCCCGCCGATCGACAAGAACATCTACGAGCTTCCCCCTGAAGAGGCAAAGGGCATCGCGAAGGTGCCTGGATCGCTCGAGGAGTCTCTCCGGGCGCTGGAGAAGGATCACGACTTCCTGATGCGCGGAGACGTGTTCACCAAGGACGTGATCGAAACCTGGCTCGAATACAAGTGGAAGCACGAGGTCGATCCCGTGAGGCTGCGCCCGCACCCGTGGGAGTTCTATCTCTACTTCGATGCCTGAGACTCGGCGTGGGCCATTGCCAAGGATCACCATCGATCCCGATCGACCTTGCCGCGGAAGGCTCAGTCCGGCACCAACCCCCAGCGGCCCTCGACGAGTTGCCCGGGCTCCATTTTCAAGAGATCGATCCCTGAACGCAGAGCATTCGGTGGGCACGTCATTGGCTCGATCGCAATAGCGCGTCGTCGACGCGAGACGGCCTCGAGCTTGTCGCCCGTGTAAACCATGAGGTATCGGAACAACGAGTCGGCCCAAAGGCTTGCACTTCGGCCGTCGTCGGGCCCTGCCACGGATGCGCGCGCGAGGCCGTCGGCCCCTCGCACGAGGTCCGTATAGCCCGTATCGAGCCGCATGGAACCGATCGACTTCGGTTCGGTGAAATCCCGGTCCGATCCGGCGACCGCTTCGTCTCCGATCGGCAGCCCGCGATCGTCCATCACCAGGCATCGGGTCGCCGGGATCTGCAGGACCGCGTCATCGATGGCGGTACCCACTGTCAGGTAGGGATGGAAACCGATTCCGAAGGGCGCGGGGACGCTCGAGGCGTTGCGCGCCCGGAAGGAAACCGTCAGGCCTGTCTCATCGAGTCGATACCCAACCTGCAGGTCGAGCCGCCACGGGTACCCCGGCTGCGGATGAAGGGCGCAGGTCAACTCGACTTCACCGGATGACCTCGAAACGGTTTTCCATGGGAGCCATCGCACCAGCCCGTGAATCGCGTTCTGCAACTCGGGCTCGTCCAGCGCCGCTCGGCCGCCCCGACCCTCGAACCGGTACTGCCCGCGGTCGAGGCGGTTCGGCCAGGGAGCGAGCACCTGTCCGCGGCCGCTGGGCGACCACTCTTCCATCCCGAATCCATCGATGATGTCCGCGTCCTCCACCGAGTAGTGGCGCAGAGTCGCGCCAACTTCGGTCACGATGGCCCGCTGCGAGCCGTGACGGATTTCGTACTGCGCGCCCGAGTGTGGCGAGGCCGCGTAGACCGAGCTCATCGGTCCCGGGCGGTTGAGCCGCGCGCACCGGTAGCCTTCGAGAGGGTCATGGCGCTGGCGATGAGCGTCAGGTGAGTGAACGCCTGAGGGAAGTTTCCGATCAGTCGCAGGTGCTGCGGGTCGTACTCCTCGGAGAAGAGCCCGAGATCGTTTCGAAGAGAGAGCAACCGGTCGAAAAGCGCCTGGGCCTCTTCGAGTCTCCCGAGCATGGCCAGGTCGTTGACCAGCCAGAAGCTGCACGCGAGGAACGCGCCTTCCCCCGGCGRCAATCCGTCGGCCGCGTCCTTGTCCGGGATGTACCGCATCACGAACCCGTCGTGCACGAGCTCCCGTTGGATGGCTTCCACGGTGCCCACCACACGCGGGTCGGTCGCCGGCAGGAATCCGACCTGCGGGATCAGCAGCAGGGCCGCATCGAGCTGCGTGGACCCGTAGTACTGGGTGAACGTGTTTCGCTCGGCGTCGTAGCCCATCCGGCACACCTCCTCGTGGATGTCGTCCCGCATCTGAAGCAACGCCTCCGGCGCGCCCTCATGACCCGACGTTTCCAGCATCTTCGCGACGCGGTCGGCGGCGACCCAGGCCATCACCTTCGAGTGGACGAATTGACGCCGAGGGCCCCGAACCTCCCAAATGCCATCGTCAGGTTCGCGCCAATGGCGCTCGAGCCACTGGACGAAACTCTGCGTGGGATCCAGCGCTGCGGCGACGGGCGTCATGCCGAGCCGCCGTGCCCGATAGATCGCGTCGGCCAACTCGCCATACACGTCAAGCTGCAGTTGCCCCGAGGCAGCGTTTCCAACCCGCACAGGGGCGGACCCCTCGTAGCCCGCCAGCCAGCCGAGTTCGTACTCGTCGAGGCGGCGCTCTCCGCCGATCCCGTACATGATCTGCAGATCGTCAGGGTCGCCTGCGACGGCGCGGATCACCCAGTCGCGCCATTGGGTCGCCTCCTCCACGTAGCCAGCCGCCATGAGCGCGTCGAGCGCGAGCGCGGCGTCCCGGATCCAGCAGAACCGGTAGTCCCAGTTCCGCACGCCGCCGAGGAACTCGGGAAGCGACGTGGTGGGCGCGGCCACGAGCCCGCCGGTGGGCGCGTGAGTCAGGGCCTTGAGCGTGAGAAGGGAGCGTTCGACCTCGTCCTTCCACGCACCCTTGTAGGTCGAACGACCCGACCAGGCGCGCCACCAAGCCTCGGTCTCGGCCACGGCATCGACAGCATCGATCGGCGGCGGCGTGTCTTCCCAGGAGAGGTGCCACGTGAGAACGAAGCAAGCGCGCTCGCCCGCGCGCACCGAGAAGTCGGCTTCGAGCCGACGCTCCCGCGCCGTGATCGGCACGTCGGCCCGCAACTCCACCGCCTCGGGCCCCGCGCCAGCGCTCACCGCCTGATCCCTGGCGATGATCCACGGCGCGGTCTTGCCGTAGTCGAACCGCGGGTTGRGCCGACTGGACATCGGTACGGTGCCGCGCACGCCCTCCACGATGCGGACGATCCGCGGATGCGATACCCGCAGAGCCATGCAGTCGATGATCCGGACCATGCCGTCGGCCGTCTCGAACTCGGTTTCGAGAACGAGCGTCGAGGGCCGGTACCGTCGCGTCGTGGCGACGATGTCTCCGGCCGGAGCGATGCGCCATCGACCGTTCTCCTGCGTGCCCAGCAGATTCGCAAAACACGCGGAAGAGTCGAAGCGCGGCAGACACAGCCAGTCGATGGAGCCATCGATGCCGACCAGTGCCGCAGTGTGCATGTCGCCGATCAGTCCGTAGTCTTCGATGCGAAGAGCCATTCGACCTCCCGTAGGGCAGCCGGCGCCGAGGCGGATTCGGTGATGGCACCAGATTGTCAGTCTAGTCGGTCGAGCCGTCCGTTGGAAGCCAACTTCCATCCTGATTTCGGCGCGGCGGTTTGCCCGCTCGCGTGCGGTACCGACATCGTCCAGTTACCAACGTAACGATTTTCGACCCTGCCGGAGACGGAAGAGGCGCCCACTCCTGCAGTTGGGTTCCACCGGCAGGGAAGCCTCATGCAAAGCGACGATCACTACGATTTCATCATCATCGGCAGCGGCGCCGGTGGCGGCACGATCGCCCTCAAGCTGGCGCCTTCCGGCAAGCGCATTCTCATTCTCGAACGCGGCGACTATCTGCCGCGCGAGAAGCAGAATTGGGATCCGACCGAAGTCTTCGTGAAGAACCGCTACGTGTCGCAGGACGCGTGGTACGACTCGGAGGGCAAGCCGTTCCAGCCGGGTGTCCATTACTTTGTCGGCGGCGCGACCAAGATGTTCGGCGCCGCGATGTTTCGGTTGCGCGAACGGGATTTCACTGCCCATCGCACTGCCGACGGCTCGACGCCCGACTGGCCGATCCGGTACGAGGAGCTCGAGCCCTACTACACGCAGGCAGAAAAGCTCTACCACGTCCACGGCCAGCGCGGCGACGACCCCACCGATCCACCGGCCAGCACACCCTATGCGTTTCCACCTGTAAGCCATGAGCCGCGCGTCCAGGAGATCGCCGATGGCTTGAAGCGCGCGGGCTATCGACCGGCGTACGCGCCGACGGGCATCATGCTCGAGGAGGCGGACCGTCCCCACAGCCGGTGCATACGCTGCAATTCCTGCGACGGCTATCCCTGCCTCGTCCACGCGAAGGCGGACGCTGAAGTCATCGCCGTCCGGCCCGCGTTGCAGTACCCCAACGTGACGCTGGCAAGAAACGCCCACGTCCAGCGGCTCGAAACCGACGCCAGCGGACGCGCGGTGACCCGCGTGATCGTGCAACGCGACGGCCGGCGCGAGGAATACACCGGCAGCATCGTCGTCGTAGCCTGCGGCGCCGCCAATTCCGCACGGCTGCTTCTCATGTCGGCGGACGAAAAATATCCGCGCGGCCTGGCCAACGGTTCGGACATGGTGGGTCGCCATTACATGTTTCACAACGCCGTCGCGCTGGTCGCCCTTTCCCGGCGCGAGAACCCGACCGAGTTCCAGAAGACGCTCACGGTCAACGATTTCTATTTCGGCGCGCCGGACTATGAGTTTCCGCTCGGCAACATCCAGATGCTCGGCAAATCCCAGGGGCCGATGTTCAAGGAGGATGCGCCGGAGTTCGCGCCCGGCTTCACGTTGGAGCAGATGGCCCGGCACGCGGTGGATTTCTGGCTCACCAGCGAAGACTTGCCGCTTCCGCAGAATCGCGTGACCGTGAATTCCAGAGGCGAAATCCAGCTTCACTACGAGTTCACGAACGTGGAGCCGCTCAATCGCCTGCGAAGGAAACTGCAGGCGATGCTCGAGCACATGGACATGCATCCGCACCTGATCCCGAACACGCTCTACATGGGAAAGCACATTCCCATCGCCGGCGTGGCTCACCAGGCCGGCACCTGCCGCTTCGGCATCGACCCGAGGGCCTCCGTACTCGACGTCAACTGCAAGGCGCATGAGCTCGACAACCTGTACGTCGTGGACACGAGCTTTTTCCCGAGCATTGGGGCGGTGAATCCGTCGTTGACCGCCATTGCGAACGCCTTGCGAGTCGGCGAGCATCTGCTGCAACGCGTTCGATGACAAATCAACCGATCGTCCGGCGCAAAGAGATCGCCGCCGTGTACGGCGCCGGCTTGATACAGGGCGTGGCGCTGGTCACGTTTCCGGCCGCGAGCGCCGTCTTCACGAGCGCGAACGATTTCGGTCTGTCGAGGACGGAGTACGGCGGCATGTTCGTGCCCCAGGCGGTGACGGCAATCGGCTCGGCCCTGCTGGGCGCCGGTTTGGCACGACGCCTCGGCGCCAAGCGCATCTACCTGATCGGACTCGTCGCGAATCTGGCGTCGATGGCGTTGCTCGTTCTGAGCCGGTTCGTGATGAGCGAACACGCAGTCGCTTACGTGGTCCTGCTCGTCGCCACCGGCTGCCTCGGCGTCGGTTTCGGGTTCACCGTGCCGACGCTCAACACGTTCGCCGCCGCGTGCTTTTCACAGAAACCGGACAAGGCGGTGCTGGCGCTGAACGCCCTGCTTGGTTCGGGAACCGCGCTGGCGCCGATCCTGGTCGCGGTGTTCGTCGGCTTGGGCATCTGGTGGGGACTGCCGGTGTTGGTGGGCGCGTTGATCCTGGGATTGCTCATGTTCAGTGCGCGATTGCCGCTCAGTCCGAGTGCTGGGGCTGACAGCACCGGGGTCATGAGCGGGTGGACGAAATTCCCTTCCCGGTTCTGGGTCTTCGCCGGATTCGCGCTCTTGTACGGTGTCTGCGAAACGACGAACGGCAACTGGGCCTCGCTCTACATGACGAAAGAACTGGGCGCAAGCGCCACGCAGGCCTCGCTCGCTCTCACCGTTTTCTGGGGGATGGTGACCGCGGGGCGCATCCTCTTCGCCGTCATCGAGAAGTGGTTTCCCGAGCGTGCCGTCTTCCAGGTCCTGCCGCTGCTCGTGGCTGCTGGCTTTGTCGTCATTGCCTTCCTGCGGCCGACCCAGCCGCTCTTCGGCATCCCGGCCTTTGCCCTGGCAGGCTTCGGTTGTTCGGCGTTGCTGCCGCTGGTGATCAGCTTCGGTCAGACGGAACTCAAAACCATCGCCGCATCGGTGGCGGGCGGCTTGATTGCGTCCTACCAGATCGGCTACGGGATTGCGGCCTTCGGCGTCGGCCCTCTCGAGTCCCGGTTGGGCTTGAGCCTGGGCGCGATCTATGGCGCGACCACCGGCGCCGCGCTGGCACTCGCCATGCTCGCCGTGCTCATCACCCGCCGCCGCCCATCTCCACTCGTCACGGAAGTGCTGCGCGCGCGGAATCAAAGCTCGACCCGGACCTCCACCATCACCCATCAAGGAGATGAACCATGAACCTGAAAGGCAAAGTCGCCGTCGTCACCGGCGGCAACAGCGGCATCGGTCTCGCCATCGTCCTGGAACTCGCCAAGCAAGGGGCCAACATCGTCATCGACTATGTCGTGCACCCCGAAGCGACCGAGGCCACAGAGAAGCAAGTCCTCGCCTTGGGAGACCAGTCGATCGGGGTGGAAGCTGACGTGAGCAAGGTCGCCGACTTGCAAAGGCTGATCGCCACTGCCGTCAAGAGGTTCCGCCGCGTCGACATCATGGTCAACAACGCCGGGATCGAGACACGCACCTCCGTGCTCGACACGGACGAGGCGGGTTACGACAAGGTGCTCGCCATCAATCTCAAGAGCGCGTTTTTCGGCACCCAGCTCGCCGCGCAGCAGATGATCAAACAGGGAGGAGGTGGGCGCATCATCAACGTCAGCTCCGTGCATGAGGACTGGCCGATGCCGGGCAACGCAGCCTACTGCCTGTCGAAGGGCGGGATACGCATGCTCACGCGCACGGCGGGCGTCGAGTTGGCGCCACACAACATCCTCGTTGTCGGCGTCGGTCCTGGTGCCGTGGCCACGCCGATCAACCTGTCGACCATGAACGATCCGGTGTTGCTGAAGAAACTCAATTCGGCCATTCCGCTGGGCCGCATGGCCCGTCCGGAGGAAATTGCGAGCGTGGTGGCGTTCCTCGCGAGCGATGGCGCGAGCTACCTGACGGCCACCACGATCTTCGCGGACGGCGGCATCATGCAAAGCAGTCCTGGACTGTGAGGGGATCGACGTGGCCGACACTTTGGCCCTGCAAATGTCGATTGCCCCGCAAGCGCCCAAGTGCTTCAATATCGGTCTCTTGCTGCGACGAAGGAGACCTCCATGGCCTACGAAGCGCGATATGTCCTGAGACCCAACCCCGGCGCCGATCTCGGGGCCGTCATCGAAGCCGTGAAGGTGGGCGCGGCACTCTGGAAGAAGCATGGCGCGCCCAACCCGCAGTTCTGGAGCGTGGCCGCAGGCGAACTGGGCAACTATGTTCTGACCGTGCAGTTCGAGAACGCGACGGCGTACGCCAAGGTCACCGACCCGTTGTCAGCCGATCCCGAATTCCGCCGCTGGCAAGCGAGCAACGTCCAGTCCGGGGCGTTCACGTGGGTGCGAAGCAACCTCATGCGCGAGCTTCCTCTGCCGTAAGGACATCCGTACTCGGGCAGCGCGTCGGGGGGCGGGGTGACCAAGGGCTTTCTTTCAGCTTCGCGCAATGGGTAGCAGGTCGTCAGGCAATAGCGCCGTGGCAATCCTGACGAACAGGTTCTCCGCTTCGTTGCCGTTCTTGTAGTCACCCGCGTCGTTGAAAGCCTCGGGTGTGTAAGTCACGGCCACAGCAATGGCCAGCCGGCTGCCTTCGTGATAGCCCGCGACCGCCGAATACCCGCCGAACATCGGGGGCTGGAGCACCCAGTTGCCACTCGTGACCACACCGAGCCCGAAGGCGTAGCCCTCCCATTGGCGAAGGCAGGTCACACACCCGGGAACCGGGGTGCTCTTGCCACGCAGCGCGGTGGACACTTGGGCCGCGTGAGATTCGGGGGAGAGGATTGTGCCCCTGCCAAAGGCAATTGCACTGGTGTGCAGGTCGTACAGGTCGGTCACCTGCACCGCACCGTGCGTGATGGTCCACGACGGGTCCCAGAAGGTGGACTCCTCATAGAAGGGTGTACCGGCCGCAACGCCGAGAAATTCTCTGCGCTCTGATGAGAATGCACGCAGCACCGGTTCGGGGATGGAGGCGCTTTCCGGGTCGGAGGTCTGCGTCATGCCGAGGGGGCCGAGCACCTTTTCCTGCATCAGGTCTTTGACCGAACGTCCTGTGAGCTTCTCCAGGGCGAGGCCGAGGATGATGTAGTTCGTGTGGGCATAGGCCCAGTTGGTGCCCGGTTCGAAGAAAAGCGGCTTGTGGATCGCGAAGGCAAGAAGTTCGTCAGTTGTCCAGCGCCGGAACGGGTCCGCAAGGAATGCATTGACGAAATCCGGGTCCCGCACGTAGTCCGCATAGCCGGCGGTCATCTGAGCCAGGTGCCTGAGGGTCACGCGGTCTCCATGCGGGAGCTTCGGCAGCCAGGTGGCAACCTTGTCATCGAGAGCCACCTTCCCCTCGTCCACCAGTCGCAGCAGCAGCATGGCGACCAGTGCGATGGCCACCGCGCCATTGCGGAAATGCATGTCCGTGGTGGCCGGCACCCCGGCGGCGGACTCGCCGAAGGCCTCGGTGATGATTTCCTTGCCATCCACCGTGACGCGCACCAGGACCGCGCGCGCAAAGCGGGTCTTGAGGGTGGCGCGTGCGAGGGCACGCACCGTCTCGGCCTTCACTGGGTCGGTGGAAGCCATCGGCATGCGGCTCGTCAGGGGCGCGCCGGCGCCGCCGATCACCGTACTACCGGAGCCGGCGCCGCCGCCGCCGCAAGCGGGCAGCATCCAACCCAATCCGGCACCGGCGCCTGCACCCAGAAGGCGGCGGCGGGTGAGGGCGGACGACATGGAATCCCACAGGCCGTTCGTGCGGAAGTCCGGTCGCTGGTCAATGTCGTTCATGGTGTGGTGTCGGGACCCGCGAGCGCTGCCGGAACGCGGGATCTTGCGGGCTTGATTGAATCAATAATACGTATTATATTGGCACAATATGTCAGCGTTGCAACAAGGTCAGACGCCGATCCGACGCCAGAGCAGTGGGACACATCCCGCTGGCGGCCGGCACGCGCGCCGTCCTGTCCGATTCAGCCGCCGCTCGTGATCGGCCCCAAAGCCGCTGCTGCCTGCAGCAGTTCGAATCTGCGCGTCGATTCGAAGCGACGGCATCGGCACGTCCTGGCCAATCATCCGCAGCGCGTTGTCACGCGCGGATTCCATGCCCGGTGCCACGTGATCGGCGATCGCGCGGACAGGATCGCCAGCGTGGCGGATGGGCGGGCGAGCGAGCTCCATTCAACCCACACAGACAGCCCTTCAGCATGACCTCTGCACGCACTTCGCTCGAATCCTCCGCCTTCCCTGCATCCCGCCTTTCGCGTCGGCAGTGCCTGGGCCTGGCCACGGCGGGGCTGGCCGCCCCGCTGCTGCAAGCCTGCGGCGGAGGTGGGTCCGGCACGTCCGCCTTTCTTTCGGTCCCGCCCGATGCTGAATCGGTGCGCTGGTGCCGGGAGGCGATCCTCAAGACGCTGAACCGCAGCGACAGCGCCACCACCGCCGTGTCCGTGGCGCTGCTGGCCGACAACCGCGTGGTCTGGCGCGAAGCCTTCGGCCAGGCCAACCGCGAGACCGGGCTTCTGGCGGCCCCTGACACGCGCTTCAACATCGGTTCGGTGGCCAAGGTCGTCGCTGCCCTGGCCGTGATGGTCCTGCGCGACCGGGGGCAGCTCGCCCTCGATCAGCCGGTGGTCGAGCTGCTGCCCGCCTTCGGCATGCGCTCGGGCAACTTCAAGCAGATCACCGTGCGCCACCTGATCTCCCACTCTTCGGGGGTACCGGGCGTCAACTTCCGCAACGTCTTCAATTTCGCCCCGGTACCGGGCTATGCGCAGGACACCCTGCAGTCGCTGGCGTTGTCGCGCATGAAGCACGAACCGGGCGAACTCGCGGTCTACTGCAACGACGGCTTCACGATGGTGGAGCTGCTGGTGCTCCAGCTCAGCGGGCTGTCGTATCCGGCCTTCATCCAGCGCGAGTTCTTCGACCCCCTGGGCATGAGCCTCTCCGGCTTTGCGCTGGCACCCGCCGCCGAAGGCACCTTCGTGCACCCTTGGTACAAGGGCCGGACCTTGTCGCAGGAGATGCCCGCCGCCTACGCGACCGGAGGCGTCATCAGCACACCCGCCGACATGATGAAGCTGGCGCGCCTGTTCCTCGACGCAGGCGTGTACGAAGGCCGCCGGATCGTCTCCGCCGAGTCGATCCGGGACATGGGCGTCAACCAGGTCCTGCGCACGCGCATCAACCTCACGCCCACCTTCAGGGTGGGACTGGGATGGGATACGGTGGGGCAGCTGGGCATGGAGGCGGCAGGGCTGCGGGGCTGGTCGAAGAACGGCGGCACCACCTTCTTCTCGACCGAGTTCTTCGTGCTCCCCGAGGCCCGGCTGGCCATGATGATCACCGGCAACGGCTTCGACTACGGCTCGCTGGCCCTGACGGAGGGCTTGCTGCTGCGCACGGCCGCGGAGCGCGGCGCGATCCAGGCGATGCCTGCCGCGATCGTCCCCATCGTTCCGCCGGCGGTGTCGCCTGGACCGGACCGCGCAGCGCTGGTGGGCATCTACGCCAATCACAACGCACCCGCGCAAGTGCTCGCCGCAGACGATGGTTCGCTGACCGTGCGCAGCTGGGGCGAGGCTGGCTGGACCACCGTGCAGGCGCAGCTGCGCGCACGCACCGATGGCCGCTGGTGGTCCGATGGACAGCCCTCCGTCTGCTATCGCTTCCAGACGATGGAAGGCCGTCGCTACCTGATCCGGCGCAGTCTCTCCGACAACCAGCTGTACTGGAACGAATCACCCGTGGGCGAATGGCTGCCGGCGCTGGACGCGCCACTGCCGCCAGCGTGGCAAGCCCGGCGGCGCAGCCGATGGCTCAGTGTCAACGACGACCCGGCTTCGGTCGAAGCCCGGCTCGGCCCGAGGATCTGGCTCATTGACGAGTTGGCCGAGATGCCGGGCTACGTCCTCTGGGACAACGCGCAGCTGCTGCGGGTGATCGACGACAACGAAGCCGGCATGACCATCAAGGTTCCCGTCAACGCAGGACGCGAGCTGGTCGAGTTGCGCATGGTGATGGTGAACGGGCAGGAAGAAATGCACAGCGGCACGCTGGTGTTCCAGCGAATGGCGACCTAGGCAATCCACGCATGCATGAGCAGAAGCCCGACACACAACGCCCGATGACCACGCCACACGCACCGCTGGATCCCGCTGCACCATCACCCCTTCGACTGTCACGCCGCGATTGCCTGGGCTGGGTGACCGCAGGACTGGCGGCGCCACTGCTGCAGGCCTGCGGCGGTGGAAGCTCCGGTTCGACCGCCGCATCGCTGCTGCCGCAGGCCGATCCCGAATCGGTGCGCTGGTGCCGCGAGACCATTCAAGCGGCACTGAACCGAAGCAACAGCACCACCACGACCGCGGTTTCCGTGGCCCTGCTGGCCGACGACCGGGTGGTCTGGCGCGAGGCCTTCGGTTTCGCCGACCGCGAGCGCGAAGTGCAGGCCACCACCGACACCCGCTTCAACATCGGCTCGGTCTCCAAGGTCGTGACCACCCTGGCCGTGATGATCCTGCGCGACCGCGGCCAATTGACGCTCGACCAGCCGCTGGTCGAGTTGTTGCCCGGCTTTCGCATGCTCTCGCCGGAGTTCAAGCAGGTCACTGTGCGCCACCTGTTGTCTCATGCCTCGGGCTTCCCGGGCAACAACATGCGCAACAACGGGGCCTTCGTGCCCTATCTGGACTATGCCCAGGACACCATGCTGGCGCTGGCGCAGTTGCATCTGAAGCACGAGCCGGGCGAACTCGCGGTCTACTGCAACGACGGCTTCACCATGGTGGAGCCGCTGGTCCGCGCGCTGACCGGGCTGCCTTTCCACGAATTCGTCCAGCGGGAAATCTTCGGCCCCCTGGGCATGACCCTGTCCGGCTATCCGGTGACGCCTGCCGCCGAAGGCACCTACGTGCACCCCTATTTCAAGGGTCGCAGCCTGTCACAGGAAATGTCCACGCCCTTCGCGTCCGGCGGAGTGTTCAGCACACMCACCGACATGCTGAAGCTGGCGCAGATGTTCCTGGACCAGGGCGTCTACCAGAGCCGGCGGATCGTCTCGGCCGAGGCAGTGCGCGAAATGGGCATCGACCAGAGCGCCCGCACACGCCTCAATCCCGCTGCATCGTCATGGCGCTGGGGGCTGGGATGGGACTCGATGCAGCAGGCAGGGCTGGACGCGGCCGGGCTGCGGGCCTGGGCCAAGAACGGTGGCACCTTCTTCTTCGCCTCCGATTTCTTCGTGCTCCCCGAAGCCCGGCTGGCCATGCTGATCAGCGGCAGCGGGCACGACTACGAGCCGCGCGCGCTGGCCGAGGGGCTACTGCTGCGCGCCGCGGCGGAACGCGGCGCGATCCGGGCGCTGCCCCCCGCCATCGTCTCCACGGTGCCGCCTTTGGTGTCTCCTGCTCCAGACCGCAGCGCCCTGGTGGGCGTCTATGCCAACTCCATCGCCCCCGTGCAGGTCTCGAGCGCAGCCGACGGTTCGCTGACGCTGCGCCGCTGGAGCAAGGACGAACGCCAGTGGGACACCGCGAAGCAGGAGCAGCTTCGCGCGCGAGGCGATGGGAACTGGTGGCCCGATGGTCAAACCACCGTGTACTACCGCTTCCAGACCATGCTGGGGCACCGCTACCTGATCGGGCGCACRCTCTCGGCCAACGCGCTGTACTGGGGCGAGAACCCCATGGGCGAATGGCTGCCGCCGCTGGAAACACCGCTGCCGGCCGCGTGGAAAGCGCGCGTAGGGAGTCAATGGCTCTATGTCGGCGACTCCCCCGATTCGCTCGTGAGCCGCCTGCTCCCGCCGATGATCTGGCGCATCGACGAATTGGCGGAGATGCCGGGCTACATCTTGCTGGACAACGAACAGTTGCTGCGCGTGGTCAACGACAACGAGGCCGGCATGACCGTCAAGGTCCCCGGCAACGACGGCCGCGACCTGGCCGAGCTTCGCATGGTGATGGGGAAGGACCCGGAGGAAATGCACATCGGCGGCCTGGTGTTCCAGCGGGTTGGGGCGCAACCTCCCGTTCGAGCGCCTTGACCTGACGCGGCGCCTCTATCCGAAGAACGTCAATGTCGTTCGTGCGGCGCAGGCCGCGTCGACCGATCGCGCTGCGTCGCGCTCACCAGCGCACCTTCATCCCCACGCTAGCCTGAGTCGCCCGATAGCATCCTTGACCACCATTGCGCTTGATCTCACGGCTGACGGTAGACGGCGCTCGCGCGAGGGTCATGGAGATCGTGCGGATCGAAAAGCCAGCCACCAATGCACGCGAGATCTCCTCTCGTTCGGCCAAAGTCAGCGCCACTTGGGAAAGGTGTCGCTCCGGCGGTCGTATTCCGCCTGTCTCGGCCAGAATCCGCTGGATCGACGGGTGGGATCGATCAAACAACTTGGCAATCTCATGGAGAGTTGCGCCTTCATTCCAGCGCTCCCACATCAAGGCCTTCTGACTTTCAGATCCGAGGTCTCCGCTTCATCTGCAACACTCCTTCTGCCTACGCAGTTCTCAGTGTGTTGCATCGACCGGTTGAATCCGCAGCGGATTGCATCGGAGCGGGCTCTATGCCGAACCGRGAGCGAGCAATCCAAGTTCTCTCAGATGCTCCACCGCACGGCCCGCAACCCGCTCCCTGTACTTGAAGTCAACCGATCGCATGCCGTCAATGGCGTCTGTGAACTCGTGCGTTCGCGGATGCAGTTGGTTCGAGCACGAACCTCGATGTCGACGAAGAGCCGTCCGGAACTTTCTGCCGGTCGTTCAATTCCAGGAGCCTGAGGTCCGGGGGGCTCCGCATCAGGAGCCCCTCGTGTCCACAAGACGAGTCGCCGCCAATTTTTCATGCTTCTCTCCCTATGTAGTCGGTCGTTCACATACCGGCAATGGGAAGTTGCTGTTGCCTCTTCAATTCGCGGCCCAGTTGCTGGAGGAACAGATAGAGCGCGCCAGGGCCTCAGAGGCTGAATTCCAAGCGAAAGAGGAACGGCGCCGCGAAGTGGCCTCGGCGCGCATCAGCTCTGTCACGCCCTCCCCACAACGAACCCGCTTGATCGGGTCGCGTTCGTCAAAGCGTTCGAACTCGAAGTGGCGCATCGCAACCACAGCCGCCGGCACTCAGTACTTCGAGCCGAGGAGCGCTACGCGTCATCGCTCGGGCCAGCACGTGTTGCACGACAAGGACTATCAGAAGCGCGAGCTGGACCTCACAAAGAAGATGGAGCGGATTGGCGCCCTGCGCGACATCGCGAACCCCGCATTCCGACCCGCGAAATGGGCGAAGGTGAGCACGCTTGAACTGCTGCCTGAACGTCACGGTGCCATGCATCATCGATGCCATGAGCCTGAAAGACGTTCTTGGCCAGGTCAATGCCGACTCGAACTGTTGCCATGTGGAACTCCTGGATGGTGAGGCAGCCCGCTGCTTCTTCCATTCCCGCTCCCCTGTCACAAAGAGGGGGTTGGTCATCCCATTGCTCCAGCGGTGGCTCAGTTTTACTTCGGCGCGGACACTCGCATTTCGATTCTCCATACAGCTGAGGTTCCCAACTTCTTGCTGTACGTAAAATCGAAACGGGATCAGCCACTAGTTGGCGGCTTCTGGCCGCTTGTCACCGACCACAGCGATTGCCTGGATCTCCACGAGCAGGCCCGGCTTGGCCAGATTGGCCACGGTGATCAGAGCACTTCCGGGATAGTTACCATCTCTCCAGATCTGCCTGCGTGACTCGACCACCTTGTCGCCGAGACGCGAATCAGTGATGAAGACGGTAATGGTCACGATGTCCTTGAGCGTGCCCCCTTGTCTGTGGAGCACCTCGTCGATCTGCTCCCAGACACGCTTCAATTGCGCATCGAAATCCCATGCGATATCTTTGCCGCTGGCATCTTTCAACGCAGAGGATCCGGCCAACCAGATGGTCTTCCCGCCTTCGGTCACGACTGCTGGCGAGAAGGCGCGCTCGGTCTGATACGCGTTCTTGGTCATATGTTCCGCGGCCGCGGCCGGAATGCTGCACAACACGCCGACGCTGCCCAGCAGGGCCGCAATCTTGACACTGTTGAAGGTCGTCATCTTTCGATCTCCTTGGTTTAAAAAAGTTGTCGTTCGGTCTTCATGCAAACCTCGATGCAGCCTGCCTAGAACGCCTGCCAATCGGCGCGCGCTTGTGCACGCTGCAAGTAGGTGAGGTCGATCAGCGGCTTGGCGCTGATGGGCATCGGCACGCTCGTGTGTTTGGCGCGGAGGCGCTTCACGGTGGCGAACTCTTCCGCGTCGATCTCAAGTGTCGGTATCAGTCCGTACGCGGGATCGCGCAGGTCTTCATAGACCTTGCGAGCATCTTCTGCGCGAAGCTCGGGAAAGTTCGCGAAGAGCAATGCGAGCACGGCCTCTCGGTTGTCGGCGCGCGCGAACCAGTTCAGTGCTTGCCGGTACGCCGTCAGAAATCCTTCGAGTTCCTCTGCATGTTCCTTGGCCCATTGGCTCCGAACCGCTCCGACGGTTCCCAGGTATTTCGGGAGGACAGACTGCGCGYGCATCAACACGCGAAACCCCTTTTGCCCTGCCAGATACTCGAACGGCGAGCGCAGTAAGGTTGCATCAAACTTCCCGGCGACGAGCGCTCGATAGCGGCTCCCAGTGCCTCCGGCGGTCAGCCACTCGACCGAGTTAGTCTGCAGTCCCTCCGATGCCAGCAGTTCTTGCGCAACAAAGGAAAATCCAGTGGTCATCGCGTCCACTGCCACAGAGCGGTGCTCCAATCCGGCTACGGTTCGCACATCCGCGCGAGCGACGAGGGACAGCAAGCCACGGTCACCGCCCATGACCGCGACGAGGTCCGCGGCCAAACCGGAGGTTGTTTCGCCTTGCCCGTTGGCATACGCGATCACGTTGTCTACGCTCGTGAGCGCCAGCTGACCGGTGTTCGCCTGCAACCGTTCGACGACCTCGACGGAACCCTTTGGATACTCGAGCTTGACGCTGAGACCCTGACGTTCGAAATAGCCGTTCCGCTGTGCGATCCATACCGGCAGGTTGAAGGCCCCTTCAAATCCGAGCACCGTCAAAGCCTTCAAAGGCCGCTGGCTCTGTGCAATAGCAGAACTGTGAAACGTGACCATCAGCAGGCACACGCCCCAGGCCAGTCGAAGCGCGGGTCGAACGCATGCATGGAACCTCCTACAGCGCATCGGTCAAGCCACCGTCAGTCAGGATGGTGCGTCCCGTGATCCAACGCGAATCTTCCGAAGTCAGGAAGACGACGACGTCAGCGATATCTGCCGGCTCCCCAATGCGGCCTGCAGGCGTGGCCGCAATGACCGCCTGACGACGGGCTTCAGGGGTGGCAGCGGTCATGTCCGTGCTGGTCATGGATGGCGCCACGGCATTGACGGTGATCCCGCGTGCGCCAAGCTCCTTGGCAAAGGCGTTGGTCAAGACGGAAACGGCAGCTTTGCTTGCCGAATAGATCGCTGTCCCGGGACGTGGCGCGTAGATGAGGTTGCTGGAAACGTTGACGATGCGCCCGCCCGCAGCGGGGAAATGAGGTACAGCAACCTGGGTCATATTCAGGACGCCGCCGATGTTGACGCTGAACACGCGACTTACGTGCTCGGCGTCGATGTCGCCAAAGGTGCGCGCTTCAAACACACCGGCGTTGTTGACCAGAATGTCGATATGGCCGAATTGGGCCACGATCGCGTCTATCACGCTCTGCGCCGCTGCTTGATCAGCCACATCGGCCGCGAACGCTGCGGCCGTGCCGCCTGCAGCCGTGATGGCGTCGATGAGCGAATGCGCCTGCGCGCGATTGCCGCGGTACACAATGGCAACGGCCGTGCCTTGCGCAGCGAGTTTCTTGGCAATCGCTGCGCCGATTCCGCGTGAGCCGCCAGTAACAACGGCGACTTTGTTCGTGGTCATGATCTGCACTCCATTTGGTCAGGGGTTATGGACTTCGATGCCCCGTGAGAAATGACGGGCTCATTGATCCGCTCGGCTGCCAGCACGACGCAGTGCGCCCCTTCGCCAGTGCGCAGACCGACGATGCCGCCAGTGCCGTCGGCACTGGCACAGATGGCCTGATCGGTCTGCAGTTCGGTACTGCCGTCCACGACAACGCTCCCCTGGACCACATGCACCCATGCATTCCATTCGCCCGGCAAAGGCACTTCGATGGACGCGCCGGCCTTTTCAAGCTGCACATCGAGCATCAGGATGGGACAGGGCGCCCGGGTTGGGGAGGACCGACCTTGGAAATCTCCAGCAACGACGCGCACACGCGTACCCTTCTCTGTTTCGACGATAGGCATCCGGTCGTGGCCGATGTGGAACGAATCCGGCGGCAGATGCTTCAGGGATGCTGGCAGATTCACGAAAATCTGCAGCGCATGGATGTGCGCCAATGCCATCGGAAGCTGGGTGTGCAGGATCCCGCGACCCGCCATCGTCCAATGCAGGTCACCTGCACCGAACGTCGCATTGTTGCCAATCGAGTCGCGGCTCACCATGGAACCCTTCGTGTCCTCGAAAACGAGCGTGACCGCAGAAAACCCTGCGTGGGGGTGCACGTCGAAAGTGGGCTGCCACATATGAAAGTGATCCACCATCACGAAGGGTGACATCGCCGTACCCCCGAACGCGTCGTGCCGGAAGTGAGCGATGGTGCATCCGGCGCCTACCGGCTGCGCCGTCGCAGTCGCCACTTTTGATAATCGGGTGCCCACGGCTGTCCTCACTGGTTCTTGGATTGCGGGGCGTTTTTCAACTGCCAGACCAGCGTCGCGAAGGGAATGTCCAGCGCGTTGTAAACGTCATGGGCCTTCGGGTCCGCGTTGTCCCCCAGCAGTTCGACCCCTGCGGTGGCGTAGTCCGTCACCGGCACCCCCGCGAGCGTGAGTCGCTGCAGGCCGCCCACCCGCTTGGCTTCGTTGAACGTGCCAGAAGCATCGAGCACCACGCGCGCGTCGTAGCCGGCCGCCTTAGCGGACATGGCGGGGAACGCTGCGCAGACCTCCAGCGAGACGCCGGCAACCAGGATCTGCTTGCGGCCGGTCTTTTCGATGGCGGCCCGCACCTTCAGGTCGTCCCAGGCATTGATCACCGTACGGGTGATGACCGGCACTCCGGGCAGGGCCGCAGTCAGTTCGGGGATGATCGGGCCCCACAGGCCATCTGGCATGGTGGCCGTCAGCACGACCGGGATGCCCAGCGCTTTGGCGGCCTTGGCCAGTGCAGCAACGTTGTGTTTGAGGTCCGCCACGGGGATGTCGCGCACGCCGGTGTACAAGCCAAGCTGCTGATCGACCAGAAGCAGCACGGTGTTCTGGCGCGACAGCATTTCCAATTGTCTTGGCATAGGCTGGGCCATGTCAGCTCCGGTGGTTTGGCCGGCTTGTGCCGCCTTGGTGTCGGCCGCCATGGCACCGGTTCCAAGTGCCATGAGCAGTGCACTGACGGCCAATTGAACAACTGCCCTTTTAGAGAAAGACCTCGACATCTCCGACTCCATAAAGTTGAGAACTGAACTGTATGGATTCATTCATCGTTCGAGAAGCCAGAGAAAGTCTGACGCATCGTTTTAAAAAATGGGATGATGCCGGGATGTTGAGCCTGACAGATGTCTTCTATTTCGTGCAGGTGGTGAACCATGGCGGATTTACCGCTGCCGCGCGGGTGCTGCGCGCGTCAAAGTCGACATTGAGCCTGCGTGTTCAACAGCTCGAGACGGATCTCGGGGTCCAGTTGCTCAATCGGAGCTCCCGAAAACTTGGATTGACGAACGTGGGCGGCGAGTTCTACCGCCATGCGCAATCCTTGCTTCGGGCTGCCGAGGCTGCGGAGAATGTCGGCCGCCAGCGGCAGAGCGAACCGAGTGGGACGATCCGCATCACGTCGTCCGTGACGGTTGCGCAGTTTGCGTTGCGGGACATCCTCCCCGCCTTCATGCGCATGTATCCGAAGGTCAGTATCGAGCATCACGCCTCCGACGTGATGACGGACATTGTTGGAGAAGGGTACGACCTGGCCATTCGCGCACACGCCGACCCTCTGCCTGATTCGTCACTCGTGCAGCGTCGGCTGGCAGCGGTTCCCTGGTATCTGTTCGCCTCTGCGACGTATCTCCATGACAAAGGTGTTCCGCACCACCCCGATGATCTAGTGACCCACAGTGCCATCGCGCTCGGCCGGGGAACGACGAATAGCTGGTCTCTTCGATTCGAGGAGGAACCCGCTGCCATAGTGCCAATTACCGCCCGCTTCGTGAGCAACGACATGGTTGCATTGAAGCAGGCTGCCTGTGCCGGCCTGGGCGTGGTTATGCTTCCCGGCTACGTGTGCCGAGAGGAAGAGGCAACGGGAAGGCTGGTCCGGGTGTTGCCGCATTGGCGCGCAGTCGACTCGCGTCTGACGGCCGTACTGCCCGCTCGGCAGGGTTGGCTGCCTTCGGTGCGAGCCTTCCTGGATTACCTGGTAGACGAACTGCCGCGCGCGGTCGAGTGCTCCTCACACGCGAGCGAATGAACCAAGCGGCGAACCCCGGAGAGAGATGAGTTCCTCCAAGATTGGCACACTCACCCCACCGGTCTAGCGCGGACAGTTCGCTTCGCCTCACGTGGCTGGGTGCGCGGCACTCGGCGCGGATGTCGGCATCGCTGCGTGGACGGCGTGCATCACCATGGAATGCGGCCGGCCCAGATGTCGCGGTACATCACCCAGTCGCCCGCCAGGCTATACAGAGGGCGCTTGAAAGTGGCCGGCCGATTCTTCTCGAACACGTAGTGGCCGACCCACGCGAAACCGTAGCCGCACAGCAGCGCGTAGAGGATGTACTGCAGCCGCCCAGTTGCTGCGAGCATTGCCAGGCAAACCAGGGCAAGGGTCGAGCCGACAAAGTGCAAGCGGCGGCAAGTGCGGTTGCTGTGCTCCCCGAGGTAGAAGGGGTAGAACTCGGCGAAGGTCTTGCAGGCCTTCGGGTCCGTCGTGGTCGTCATTTTCTCGCTCCTTCACGCCAAGACCTGGCGCAACGTGTACAGCGTCTCGGCTCCGTACCAGCACCGCGCAAGCGGCTAACCCCCAGGCTGGATTCTCTGCGGCACCGTCCGATTTGTCACTGGTGATGGCATCTGGGTGTCCGGGGGGCACAGACAAGGCTGCACGCGGCCAAGACCATCCTCTCAATCAAATGCTCCTGCACCGGCGCTGCCCTTGTGGTGCGTCGCTACGCCTCTCCGTTGACGAGAATGACAGAGCCGACAGCCCTCCATCCCATGGCCAACATCAGGAACGAGTGCAACGGAAAGCAAGCGTCCCAAGCTGGGAGCGATGACTACTTCTCAAAGAAAAACACCAATCCCAGCGCGAGCAAAATGAATGGCCAGTACTTCACTGGAATGAAGAAGAGGTCGTGCTTGGTCACTAGGACCATCTCCCTCCCGGTCTTCTTGTCAATAACAGCGCGCGGCTCGGAAGCCCTTTGCAAGAGGAGGTGCAGTCCGTAAACCAAGGCTGCGGCAAGGCACATGCCTATCAGTTCAGACCATTGTCTTTTGTCGACTGGAATCGGGGCCCCCCACAAACTCTCCGCACCAATCTTGCCGACAACCAGGCCGACGACCGCGAATACCACAACCACAATTCCATACCCTCTCCAAATCAGCACGTGCTCTCTCCTCGTAGTGACCAACAAAATGCACCATCGTGTCGCAGCCAACTTTCCTTCTGCGCTTCTGGCGAGAGTGAGGTGGCTGCCGCCTACCATCCAACCATATGCAGAGGAATCTTGGTCTTTGGCGACCGCCTTGAGCGATATCGGCAGAATCTGGTAATTCTTTAGGCGCCAGCCGTGCGTCGAAGAACTCGAACATGGTCATGAACCGCTACGGTCGGCCAGGAGCTGCTGTTGAGCGTAGGCTTCCAGTGGAGGTGATTTCGGATTTTTTCGATGTTGCGGTCAAGCGTCGGCGGCTTACATCAGCGCAAGCCCGTGGAGCCAGAATTCCGCCGGGATACCAGCGAACGCACATGACGATGATCTCTCGCTCGAAGTGCAGGCCCTTTAACAGTTCGTCCATGCTCTGAAGCGATTCAATTGAAAGTTCTTGACACTTTCCGAAAGAAACTGAGGTTGACGCCATCCGCCTGAGCGCTGACAGTCGTGGCTCCTGCATCCGGATGTCGCTTGTGTTTCTCGATGCGTCCGAGAGCGTTTCAAAACCAGGTGGAGTCGATTGGAGTGAACAGGTCTTGTCGATCGGTGTGGGATGGCGCGCTGGGCGCTGGTAGGCCGGTCTCGATCACCGGAGTGCCCCGGTAAGCCGGCGCGAACCTCGCTCTCCAGCCAGGTCAAGCGTGGCGCCGCCCGCGCACTGGCGCCGCACACCGCGCTGTCGGCTCACTCCATCAGCTGATAGAAGAAGTACTCAAAAAAGGGATAGATTCTGGCTTGGCTATCCTTCTTTCGTCGACTCAACTCTCGCCAGATACGGACGGTGCAACCTGTCTCGAGCCTTGCAGCAGCCGGCGACCGTCCGCCAGAACGCTC
>NZ_JBFUCI010000006.1:0-43440 GCF_056405335.1 Variovorax sp. P1_H12_2 | reverse complement strand
GGTCGGCCCGGACGGCTCCGGCAAGACCACCTTGCTGCGGCTCGCGGCCGGGCTGATGCGCGCCGACCAGGGCCGGCTCGAGGTCCTGGGCATCGACGTGGCGAGCGAACCGCAGGCGGTGCAGGACCGCATCAGCTACATGCCGCAGCGCTTCGGCCTCTACGAGGACCTCAGCGTGCAGGAAAACCTCGACCTCTATGCCGACCTGCACGGCGTCGACAAGGCAACCCGGCGCGAGCGCTATGCGCGCCTGATGGCGATGACCGACCTGGGCCGCTTCACGGCCCGCCCGGCCGGCAAGCTCTCGGGTGGCATGAAGCAGAAGCTGGGCCTGGCCTGCACCCTGGTGCGCTCGCCCGAACTGCTGCTGCTCGACGAGCCCACGGTCGGCGTCGACCCGCTGTCGCGGCGCGAGCTCTGGGAGATCGTGCAGCAGCTGGTCGAGCAAGAGCACCTCAGCGTGATCGTCAGCACCGCCTACCTGGACGACGCCGAGCGCTGCGCGCAGGTCTTCGTGCTGCATGGCGGCCGGCTGATCGCGCAAGGCGCGCCGCAGCAGCTGCGCGACCTCGCGAACGGCTTCTGCTTCGTCTCGACGCCGCCTCGCGGCACGGCGCCGCGCACCTTGCAGGCGCGCCTGCTCGATGCGCCCGCTTCGATCATCGATGCCGTGCCGCAAGGCGGTGAAGTGCGCTTCATCCGCCGGCCCGAGGCGCAGGCCGCGTCCGTGAACGCCCTGCTCGCGGGCGCGCCGGTGGCGCCCGTGCCCGCGCGCCTGGAGGACGGCTTCATGGTGCTGCTGCGCACGCAGCAGAAAGCCGCAGCCGCGACGGCCGCCCCACACCCGCCCGCGCAGTCGGCACCGCCCGCCGCCGACGCGCAGGAGATCGTCATCCAGGTGAAGGACCTGGTGCGCAAGTTCGGCGACTTCACCGCCGTTGCGAGCACCACATTCGACGTGCGGCGCGGCGAGATCTTCGGCCTGCTCGGTCCCAACGGCGCCGGCAAGACCACCACCTTTCGCATGCTCTGCGGGCTGCTGCCGGCCAGCAGCGGCTTCCTGCAGGTGGCCGGCCTGAACCTGCGCACCGCGCGCGCGCAGGCACGCGGGCGGATCGGCTACGTCTCGCAGAGGTTCGCGCTCTACGGCAACCTCACCGTCACCGAGAACCTCCAGTTCTTCGGCGGTGCCTACGGCCTGCGCGGGCAGCGGCTTCGCGAGCGCATGCAGACGGTGCTGCAGCAATTCGACCTGCTCGGCCAGGCGCATGCGACCAGCGGCCAGCTGCCCGGCGGCTTCAAGCAACGTCTGGCGATGGCGACCGGCCTGCTGCACGAGCCGGAGATCCTGTTTCTCGACGAGCCCACGAGCGGCACCGATCCGCTGGCGCGGCGCGAGTTCTGGCGCCGCATCACGGCGCTGGCCGAGGCCGGCGTGACGGTGATCATCACCACGCACTTCATGGAAGAAGCGGAGTACTGCGACCGCATCGTGATCCAGGACGCCGGCAAGCTGCTCGCCATCGGCACGCCGCAGCAGGTGCGCGTGCAGGCGGGCAGCGCCCCCGACAGCCGGCTCAGCATGGAAGAGGCCTTCATCGACATCGTGACGCAGGCCCGCGACGCCGCGAAAGCATCGCCATGACCGCGCCCACGCAGCCTCCGGCCGCCCACAGCCGCTTCTGGCAACGGCTGATCGCGCTCACGCGCAAGGAGACGCGGCAGCTGGTGCGCGACCCGAGCAGCCTCGCGATCGGCATCCTGCTGCCGATCATCCTGATCCTGATCTTCGGCTACGGGCTCTCGCTCGACGTCAGGAACGCGCCGATGGCCGTGGTGCTCGAAGACACCTCGCCCACCGCCGTGCAGGCGGTCGCGGGCCTGCAGCTCACGCCGTACATCTCGCCGGTGATGCTGACCTCGATGCACGAGGCCGAGGTGCTGATGCACCAGCGCAAGGTCGACGGCATCGTGCGCGTGCCCGGCGACTTCTCGCGCCGGCTCGCGGCCGGCGACGCCAGCATCCAGGTGATCGTGCACGGCGCCGATGCGAACAAGGCCGGCATCGTGCTGCGCTACGCGAGCGGTGCCCTGGCACAGAACGCGGTGCGGCTGGCCGACCGCGGCGCCGTCGCGGCGCCCGGCGTCGGCGCGGTCACCATCGAGCAGCGGCTGTGGTTCAACGCCGCCAACACCAGCACCTGGTACCTCGTGCCGGGGCTGATCGTGCTCATCATGACGCTGGTCGGCGCCTTTCTCACCGCGCTCGTGATGGCGCGCGAATGGGAGCGCGGCACGCTGGAGGCCCTGTTCGTCACGCCCGTGCGTCCGGTGGAAATCCTGCTGGCGAAGATCATTCCCTACTTCGGCATCGRCATGGTCGGGCTGCTGCTGTGCCTCATCGCCGCGCGCTTCCTGTTCGAGGTCCCGATGCATGGCTCGCTCATCGCGCTCGTCGTCAGCGCGATGCTCTATCTGTTGGTCGCGGTGGCCGTGGGCCTGGTCATCTCGTCCGTCACGCGCAACCAGTTCCTCGCGAGCCAGGTGGCGCTGATCTCGAGCTTCCTGCCGTCGCTGATGCTGTCGGGCTTTCTGTTCGACCTGCGCAACGTGCCGATGGTCGTCCGCATCGTGGGCCAGGCGCTGCCGGCGACCTACTTCATGGAGCTGCTGCGCACGTTGTTCCTCGCGGGCAACGTATGGTCGCTGATCTTCAGGAACTGCGCGATCCTGATCGCCTACGCGGTGGTGCTGCTCGGCGTCGCGCGCTTTGTCACGCGCAAGACGCTGGATTGAGGATCATGAACGGCTCATTCATCGACTTCGTGCGGCGCGTCGCCCACCTCTGCCGCAAGGAGCTGCTGGCGATCCTCAAGGACCCGTCCAGCCGGGTCATCCTGATCGTGCCGGCGCTGATGCAAAGCCTGCTGTTCGGCTATGCCGCCACCTACGACCTGAGCCGCGTCGACTACGCGCTGCTCGACCAGAGCCGCAGCGGCGCCTCGACCGCGCTCATCGCCAGGCTCGACGGCACCGGCGTCTTCCGCCGCGCGGCGACGCTCACCTCGCCCGAGCAGATCGCGCCGATCGTCAATGCGCAGGACGCGCTGGTCGTGATCCAGATCGGGCCCCAGTTCGCGCAGCAGCTCCACGCGGGCGAGGCGGCACCGATCCAGGTCATCATCGATGCGCGCAACTCCAACACCGCAGGCTCGTCGGCGGGCTTCGTGAGCTCGGTCGTGGCCAGCTTCAACGACGAATGGCGCCGGCAGCACGGCGGGCGCCAGGCGCCGATCGCGATCGAATCGCGCGCCTGGTTCAACCCCAACCTCGAAACGCGCTGGAACTTCATGCCCGGCCTGATCGCCGCGCTCAGCATGATCCAGACCCTGCTGCTGACCGCACTCTCCGTGGCGCGCGAGCGCGAGCAAGGCACCTTCGACCAGTTGCTCGTCACGCCGCTGTCGCCCACCGAGATCATGATCGGCAAGGCCATTCCACCGGTGATGATCGGCCTCGTGCAGTCCACCCTGGTGCTGCTCATCACGCTGCTGTGGTTCCGGGTACCGATGGCGGGCTCCTTCCTCACGCTCTACACCGGCCTGGCCTGCTTCACCGTCGCCAGCGTCGGCATCGGCCTGTCGATCTCGGCGGTGTCGGCCAACATGCAGCAGGCCATGCTCTACACCTTCGTGCTGATCATGCCGATGATGCTGCTGTCGGGCCTGACGACCCCTGTCAGCAATATGCCGCAGGCGCTGCAGATCGCGACGCTGGCCAACCCGCTGCGCTTCGCGATCGACCTGGTGCAGCGGGTCTATCTCGAAGGCGTCGGGCTCGCCGCGGTCTGGCACAACCTGATCCCGCTGCTGGTGATCGCGGCCGTCACGCTGCCGCTGGCGGCCTGGTTGTTCCGCCATCGGCTGGTCTGAGCCGCTCCCTTGCAAGGACACCGACATGACAAGCTCCCTTCGCTCACTGCATCGCACGGCGGGGCTGGCCGCGCTGATGCTGGCCGGCTGCGCCGTCGGCCCCGATTTCAAGCCCGAAGTGCCGGCCTCGCCGCCCAGCTTCTCGGCCTGGCACGGCGGCTCGCCGGAGCTGATCGCGCCGCAGGAGCGCGAGCGCACGAGCATGGCGCCGCCGGCCGCCTGGACCATGTTCGGCGACCCGGTGCTCGATGCGCTGGAGGCCCGCGCCCTGGCCGCCAGCCCCGACCTGCAGACCGCGGCGCTTCGCTTCGCGCAAAGCCGCACGCAACTGCTGGTCGTGCAGTCGCAGCGGGTGCCGCAGGTCAACGCCAGCGCCGGCGCGCGGCGCATACGCCAGAGCGAGGACGGCGATCCGACGCGCCTGATCGGCGCCCTCAACCCGGCCAACCGCGAGCAGCTGATCCAGACGCTGAGCGAACCGCACGACCTCTTCCAGGCCGGCTTCGACGCTTCCTGGGAGATCGACGTCTGGGGCCGCGTGCGGCGCTCGATCGAGGCAGCCGATGCCAACGTCGCCGCCTCGCGGGCACTGCTGGCGCAAGTGCAGCTCAGCGTGCAGGCCGAGCTCGCGCGCCACTATTTCGAGCTGCGCGCGGTACAGCGCCAGATCCGCATCGCGCGCGCCGACATCGCCGCGGCCGAGGAAACGCTCGAACTGGTCAGGGCGCGCGCCGACGCCGGCCTCACGACCGACCTCGACGTGACGCGGCAGAAGGCCCAGACGGCCGATCTGCGCGCGCGCGTGCCGCAACTGCTGGTGCAGGAGGCGGTGGCCGCAAACCAGATCACGCTGCTCGTAGGCGAGAGGCCCGGCGCGCTGCAGGCCCAGCTGGCCGGCCCGACCGACACGACCGAGCGCCCGCTGCCGGACCTGTCGCTCGGCCTGCCCTCGGAGCTGGCGCTGCGCCGTCCCGACATCCAGCTCGCCCAGGCGCAGCTGCATGCGGCCACCGCGAACATCGGCGTTGCGGTGGCGGAGCTCTATCCGCGCATCACGCTCGGCGCCAACTTCGGCTTCGAGTCGGTCGAGGCCAGCACCTTCGGCGAATGGGGCAGCCGCCAGTGGTTCGTCGGGCCCAGCCTGCAGATACCGGTCTTCGATGGCGGGCGCCGGCGCGCCACCGTGACCCTGCGCGAGCAGCAGCAGCAGGAGGCCGCCGTGGCCTACCAGCAGACCGTGCTCAAGGCCTGGCACGAGATCGACGATGCATTGAGCGTCTATTCGGCCGAGCGGCTGCGCAACGTGCAGCTGGCCGTGCGGGAGCSCAGCAGCCGCGACGCGCTGGAGCTGGCCCGCGTGCGCTACGACCATGGCCTGACCGATTTCCTGGTTCAGCTCGACGCCCAGCGCACCTGGCTGCAGGCGCAGCGCGAGTACACCGAAAGCACGAGCCGGCTGGCGCTGGGCCTGGTGGCGGTGTCGAAGGCGCTGGGGGGGGCCGGCGAACTGCCGGGAAAGTCCTGATCGGGCCGTCGCAGCCAGCCGTGGCCTCAATCCATCAAGTTGATCTGCAGATAGCCATTGGTGCCATGCGCGGGATCGTTGGCACCGATGATGGCGAAGACCTTGGCGCCCTGCATCGCAAAGTAGAAAGCGCCCGTGCTCGCGTTGGGCAAGCTGCGCATTCCATTCGGTTGGCTGGCTCCCATCGCATTGAAAGCATTGGAGGTCTGCACCGCGCTGCCATCGGTCGCGACGCCGCTGCGCGTCGACGTGTTGTTGGCCGAAACCTGTACGCGGGCCCACGAGCCCGGCGTGGCGGAGCCGTAGCCGGTGCCGGCAGGCCAGGCATTGCCTTCGGGCACGCCGATCCGGAAAACGGCGGTGCGCGGGTCGCTCGCGGACTTCCCGGCAATCAGGAAAATCTTCTGGTCGCCGATGCGCGCCAGCGCGATGTTGGCGGTGTTCGAAGGCGAGGCCGATTCAACCATGGTCCACATGCCGCTCACGCTGCCGGGGGAGATTTGCCAGGTCTGCTGATCAGCGATCGGGCAGAGTTCGATCCGGAAGATGTTGGCGGCGTTGCAGCGAACGAGCTTGGTGCCTCCTCCCGAGATCTCGAACTGGGAGATATCGGAGTTCTGCGCAGTCGGGCCTACGTCGATGCCGAAGCGGTTGTAGACGCCGTCCAGTGCCGCCTGCTGCGTTTCCAGCGCTCGCGAGGCCACGAAAGGCTGGATGGCATGGATCTCGGTCGCCGATTGCGTCACGACGAAGGGAAATGCGCCGATCACGGTGTCCTGGTTGACACGAAAGCGCGCGGTGTTCGCTGCGGTGGTGATCCGGGCGGACTGGAAGACATACGTGCCAGCCTCATTGGGATCCGCGGCAAAGGTCCCGGCGAGCACGGCGTTGTTGCTGTCGGTCCAGGTGTAGGCGCGGGTGTCGAAGTCGAGCGCAAGCGTTTGCCGGGTTCCGTTGGTGGCGAAGGCCTTGTAGCTTCCGTTGCGCAGGTCGGCGCCCGCCACCACGAATTGCAGCGCCTTGGTGTTTGCTGCTTCGGCGCCCGCCGACGCGGTCACCGTGTAGGTGGCCGGCGAGGAGGTCTCGTTGATCAGCTGCGCGCTCCATTGGGTGAGTGTGCTGGCGAGGCCCTTGGCGGTGATGCCGGCCGGCGAACTGCTGCCGGTCCACGCGACGCTCTGACTGGGCGTGATCTCCACCGTGTCGCCGGGCTTCACGGCGTACTGGTCTGCGCTCTGGGCCGTTGCGGCCTGCCCGTTGATCTTCACCGACGCGGTCAAGGCCGGCTTGGGGGCCACGCCTGTGATGCCACCGATGCCGCCGCCTCCCCCACCGCCGCCGCCGCCGCCGCCGCAAGATGCCAATGTCGCCGCGGCCAGGATGCCGGCGGCAAGAATCCACTTTCTCATTCACTCGTCTCCATCAAGATGTGTTTGTGTTGTTTTGCTGCGTTGCTGGCCAGGAACGCCTTGTGTTCCCACCGCCCCTACACGGCGGGGCCGCTGCGCAAACGGGCGCAAAGATACATGTAGTTGCATTATTCCGCAACAAAAAGTACTGCTTTTTTTGACAGGACACAATTCACGTCCTCGACGGGTGCGGCTTTCGTATCCGGTGCGCAACTCGATCGGCGTTAAACTCACGGCTGCGTTGAAATCGCAGTGGCGAGGTGAATTGGCAAACCGATCGTCGCTTTTGAGCTTCCAGAGCCACCTGGGTTTTGGTTGCGGACTTGCTCCTCGATGACGCACGTGCTCGTGCGGCCAATGAGCGGCCGATTTCAATTCGTTCTGATTCAAATCTGAGAGGGCTTCGCGTCAGCGATCGCGCCTCTAGGCGTGCCGGTCATCCCTGATCGGCAGCCAGGCTGCGTGCCCCATTTTTATTTTTTATTATTGGAGGCCCTTTCGAGGCCAGAGAATTCCTAGAGGGTGGCGACGAGTGTGAGTATTGTTTGTATGGGAGCCGGGGGCGACAGAGGGGTCGTTCGCCTGGTCGGGGTAGATGGTGAAATTCACACGGCTCTGGATCAGACCCTTCGGAATGAAGGGCATGGGGTTCGCGCCCACGCGTGCTGGGAATCGTTTGCGGAGTCGGGCATTGGCGGCGAAGCAGGCTGTCTGGTCGTCGACATCGATGCTCGCGAAATGCCGAACGAACTTCTGGCGCTGCTGGCCCAGGGAGCGGATTGTGGTGTTCCCGGCATCGTCATCGCGACAAGGCCGAGCCCGGCAGATGTCGTGTCCGTGATGAAGGCTGGCGCCTCCGACCTGCTTCTGAAGCCCTTCGGCAATGCGGCGCTCGTGAGCGCAATCGACAATGCCATGGCCAAAGGACTCACGCGGTACAGAAGACAAGTGCGACTGGGCAGAATGAGAATGTGCTACGCGTCGCTCACCCCGCGCGAACAAGAAGTGGCGCACCTGGTGGGCGCTGGGCATCGGAACAAGGAAATCGCCCAGGCCCTTGAGATTTCCGCGCGCACGGTCAAGGTCTATCGAGCCAACGCGCTGGTGAAGATGGCCGCCCGTGGCGTGCCAGACCTGGTTCGCGCGCTTGGAATGCTTCGCGTGGAGCATGAGCCCGCCGCGTGAACACCAAGGCAAAGGTGGCACACCTTAGCTTCCGATTTCGGGAGCCTTGCGACACGAACACGACGAGGTCGTACCTTCAGGTGCCGGCTCTGTAGACGACTCTGAACCGCTCGCACGCAACAGGCATGACCTGACTGGGTTCTCGGCCCAGGCGCGCGCATTCGCGGCCGAAGTAGGCCCAGTGAACGCGGCGCCAGTACGCCAGCGATCCATCGCCCTCCCCCTCGCTCGCGGCGAACTCTGCGCCGACTTGCTCGAAGGGCACAACCTCGACCTTCAGCGTCTCGATGACGCATGCAGGCTTTCCGTCCCAGTAGGTGACCACACTGAGGGCGCCCGGCTTGGGTGGCGAGCCGCCGGCATTCTCGAACGACCAGACGAGACTGGCAGTGGCCCGTTTGACACCTGCGAGTACCAGGTCCGCAAGTGCGTCGGCATCGGCTTCGTTGTCATCGAAGTGGAACGCCTCGAAGAACCGGGCGGCGCAGTCTTCTCCCATCTCGGCGCAGAAGGCGTCCCAGAAAGTGGCGATGCTTGAGGGAATGTTCATGCTTGTCCCAAGAGAGAAACCTCGCGCAACCGCTGGTGCGCCGTGCCATCCCAGGCAATGGGCTGCTGGTTCTTCGCATGCAGATAGTGATGGGTGAATACCGCCAGGTAGGCCTCCAAGGTTTGCTCGGCAAGGTGTTCTCCCGCCAGGTTCATGCACAAGGCAGCCACCTCGCTGGTGCAGAAGTGGTCGTCGCGGCCGGAGCGGCGCAGCTTGTAGTGCGATATCTGGTCAGGCTGCAGGCTCAGCACCGGCAGTGGATCCAGGTAAGGGCTTCGACGGAACATCTTGCGGGCCTCGGCCCAGGTCGCGTCCAGCAGGATGAACAGCGGGCGTTTTCCGGTCACACCACTGCGGGTCTCAGGCGGCTGCACGGTGCGCACCACCCGCTCGGGCGCCGCATACTGGCCCGGAAACACCACGTAGGGCTGCCACTGCGGGTCGCCCAGCAGGGCCAGAAGTGCGGGGTCGGTTTCGGTGCGCGCCCAGCCAAAGGCAAAGGTATCGGCCACCACGTCGGCGATCAGCCAGCCCGTGTTGCTTGGCTTGAGTGGCTCGATATCGGCCATGAGCAGACACACCCCTGCGCGTGTGGCCACCGACGGGCGCAAGGCACACATGCAATGGCTGGGGACGAGCCGGCAGCCCGCGCAACGCTCGCGCTTGAATCCACCACGGGCGAGAAAGGGTTTGACGCTGCGCRCCAGGCGGGCGGCGCGCAGGAGGGAGACGGCGTGGGGCATGCGGCGATTTTCGCTACTGCGCGCGAGGCACGGCTTCCATCAGCAGCGCAAGGGCCTTGTTGAGGCTGGTCACTCCGGAGCGCTCCCCCTTGTCGTGGCCCAGGCGTACGACGACCAGCTCGTGCGATGGAACCACGAAGACGAACTGGCCGCCCGCACCCAACATGTAGTACGCGGTCTGCGGCACGGCATAGGTCGCCGCTCCATTGATCCAGAAGAAGCCACCGTAGATCATGCGCTTGTCCGCCGCCCAGGCGGGGGCGACGGTGCTCACGAAGTTCACGAACCCCTCCGGCAGGATCCGCTCACCCTTCCATACGCCGTCCTGCAGGTAGAGATTGCCCAGGCGCGCCCAATCGCGCCCCGACATCGCCTCGTAGCCTTGCGTGAGAAAGTTGCCGTGGGGATCGGTCTCCATCACCATGCTGCGGATGCCGATCTTGTCGAAGAGATGGCGCTGTGGAAACGAGAGGTAGTCCTCGCCGCGCTTTTCGACTGCGAGGCGAATCAGGTAGCTCGCAAGCACCGGATCGGTGTTGCGGTAGCGGCCCACGGTGTTGGGGGGCCACTGCTGAGGCCGGGTCGCCGCGTAAGTGAACGCGTTGTTCCGTCCGGTGTAGAAGTAGAGGTGATCGGGGTAGGAGCCGTTGGGGTCGAAGTCCGGATCGTCCGGCGCCTTGATGCGCAGCCCGCTCGACATGCGAAGAATGTCCGAGATGCGGATCTTCCGCCGGCCATCGTCGGCGCCTTGCCACTCGGGAATTGGCGCGGGCTGGTCGAGCTGATAGACGCCCTGCTGGACAAGAACGCCCATCATCGTTCCAACCACGCTCTTGCCCATGGACCAGGACTGGAGCGGCGTTGTGATCCCGATGCCGTTCGTGTAGCGCTCGCCAACGAGCCGCCCCTTGTGCGTGACCACGAACGCTTCGGTGTACGCGTCGGGCGCAAACGCGGCCTCCACGGCCTGGCCGATTTTCGCCATGTCGACGCCGGCCGGTGGCGGGTCGGTGGGCAGCACGTCCCCCATCGGCCAGGGTACTTCCGCCGGATCCGGCAATGCGCTCTTGATCTCCACCGGCTTGAAGAAGACGTCGTCCTGGCCAGGCGGAAGGGTGATGCAACCCTGCGAGCCGAAGTGGCGCGCGACCAGGGTCGGGCCGTTCGGGATCGTGATGCGGATTTCTTTCCGCGCACGGTCGATCACCGGCTTTCCCACCTTCTTGCGTTGTTCATACGGTGCCGTGAAGTAGCCGACGCTCTCGGCCGCGAAATCGGGATCCAGCCCGGTGATGAACACCGCCGAACACATCGTCTTGGCAAAGCCGGCGGTGTGGTGCTCCAGCGGATCGCCGGGTGGCGGCACGTAGGTCGTGTCGAGCTCCAGGCCTCGCGCTCGAGCATTGAGCGCCTCTTTGGCCGGCAGTTGGGCGGACGTCTGTGCGGCTGGGGCAGGGGTCGCGGTGCCGCCAACGACACCTCCACCTCCACCGCCACCTCCTCCGCAAGCAGTGAGCAACGCGGCCACCGCCAGCCATGGAGTCACGGGCCGCACCTCTTGTGAGGCGCTCGAAAACTGAAAGGGAGTGCGCAGTCTCATCGTTCTTCTTTTTTTTGAAGGTTGAGCGGAAACGTCCGGTCGGCGACGCGACCGCGCTTGGCAGGGTGAAGCTCAGGGTGCGGCTGCGCAACCTTCGGGCTTGAACACCCGCGTGGTCGAAGCCGGGTATTTTTCGAGCTTGCTGGCCAAGCGTCGTGGACGCGCAAGCAACTCACCGCCGCAGTTCGGGCAGATTCCGCCCAGGCGCTGGCCGGCGCAATCGCTGCAGAACGTGCACTCGAAGGAGCAAATCCGCGCGGCTGCCGAATCGGGCGGCAAGTCTCGGTCACAACACTCGCACCCGGGACGCATTTGGAGCATGGCGAAGACCTCGGTTGGCATGGTCGGAGCAGCTTGAGCGAAGCCGTACCGGCGCCGCCTTGATATGACTGCTGGTGGCTGGAACTCAGCTTATCGTAATCCGGGCGTCGGCCGGCAACGGTCAACGACGTGCAGACCCGATCGCTTCCAGAGTGCAATCAATGCAGCGGCGCAGGCTTGATGGTCAACACGACGTCGAAGAACTCGCTGCTGCCGTCGTCGTTGTCGCTGACCAGGGCACCGGTGGCGCGACGCCGTCCCGTGTGCGTCAGCGCGATGGACTCCACCTTGGTCTTGAGCGGCACTCCGGCCTTGGACAGGCGCTGCGCGCTTCGGGTCAGGTCCAGTGGCGCTCCATCTTTCAACGTGGACAGGGGGATCAGCCCCAGGTAGCTGCCCAGCACCGCACCGTCGGCGTAGGCGTTGTCGGAGCCCTCCACGGACGCGCTGTAGACCAGGCTGTCGATCTCGGGCCAGTAGTCGGCACCCGAGAATCCCGCCTCGATCCCCTGCAGTTGCGGCAGCCTGGCCTCATGCAGGCGGATCTCCGTGATCTTGTCGGCCTTGCCGGTCATGTAGGCCATGAGGTCGTCGAGCGCCACCTTGAAAAGGAGGTTCCGGTCGGCGTTGCCCCGGTTGAAGAAATAGGCATCGCCATGGGCCACGGCCAGGGCCTCGATGTTGACCATCTGGCCGCCCTTGAAACCCGCGAGCGCGGCGAAGTCCCGGTAGAGCACGGCCATGTCCCGTACCTGCGAGGCGGACTTGCCATCCGTGGCGACCAGGAGGCCGGTTTCCCGCGCCCCCTTCTTGCCGCCGGAGCCCAGGATCAGATTCCAGACAGCCCCGTTCCATGCCACGGTGGCCATCGCCTCGTAGTCCGGCTTGATGTGTTTGGCGATGCGGCCGTTCTTTTGAACCGGAAAGTCCTGCAGCAGGGAACGATCGGTGATCGCGAACTTGCGATTCAGCGTGAACAGATAGGGGGAATCGTCCCCAACCACGAAGTACCTTCCCGCGTGCCAGGCCATGCCGGAGCCGGAAGGAAGATTTTTCCTGACCACGGGCCCGGCGATGACGATGCCGAGGTCTGCGGCATACGAACTCCACGCGGCCATGGCCAGCACCAGTGAAGCGGCAAGTCTCTTGTTCATAGCAACCATCTCTTGAAGAAAGCGCCGCCAGCATAGCCCGATGAGGTGGCCGGATTTCCCGTTCCGGCGGCGGCGCTCGGCATGCACGGCGTGCCGAACTTTCAATTCAACGACACCGTCATCGTCGAAGGCGCGCAACGCCCCGGCTTGCTGGTGGAAGCGATGCTTCGCACACTGACGCCTTCGATCCGACAGAGCGAAGGCCCGGAGCGTTACTGGGGCTGGTTCAACTGCGCGTAGGGCACGAAGGCGGCGCCGCCCCAGTTGGCCTGCAGCAAGAGGCCCTGGTCGGTGAACTGGTAGGTGGAGATGAAGGGATTGAAGGAGGTCGACAGGTCCGCGGACGCACCCTCGGAGCGCAGCTTCATCGTGGCGTCGGCCGACGCAGCCACGTCAGCGCCGAGTCTGCGAAACTGGTCGAACACTTCCTTGTTCTTGAAGACCATCACCTGGCGGAAATCCTTGTAGCCGATACCCGGGCCCGTACCGGCGCGCGTTGCCAGCATGAAGGTAGGCGCCTGCGTCGCGTTGTCGACCAGCACGCCTGTGCCGCGCGCCCCGACGAAGAGCACGACGTTGATCTGCGAGGAGTCGAACACCGCGTAGCCGACCGCCTTCCTCAACTCCTCGCGAGTCTCGGGCTTCTGGGCAAAGAGTTGGTCGAGCGTCTTGTCGCGCATGGCGAGAATCTGCGCCTTGACTTTCGGGACCTCGGCCGCCGCCAGCGTGGGCTGCACCGACTTTTCGACGTCTTTGGAACCCGAGGCGCAGGCCGCCAGCAGGAAGGGCAGCAGCATCATCCAGGCGAGACGTGTCATGTCGAAATCCTTTTGCGAGAGCCAGGGGGGACGCCATTGTGCGCCATCAACTGCCCGGCATGATGCCGGGCAGCCGCCAGCCATGGGGCAAGGCGGACGCATGCATGCCACCGCGCAAGCAGTCGTCGCGGAATCATGGTGCGACCGGTGGCGCAGCCGCCCACGCGGCGACCTGCGCAGACTGCGCGACGCAGGCCAGTCGCCGCAGCTTCTGCAATTCGGAGTCCTGAAACTGCGAGGACTGCATGCATCCGAAGGCCTTGGCTTCATCGGCAAACCGGTCGGCCGCATCCGGCAGCGCATCGCGACCTTCGAGGCGAAACGAAACCGGCGCGAGCGGCCCGAACAACAGGGCACGCCGAAGCTGAGGCCAGCGCTGCGGATCGGGCTCCACGCCCGCGGCGCGCGCAAACAGCAAGGCCATCAGGTTCATCTTGGTTTTCTGTGGGGCGCCACGCGCGCGGCACTCGGCAACGCCCACGTGCATCGCTTCCAGCGTCGGCGCTGCGATGGCGCCGCTCCACACATAGGCCATCCACCGGGCCTGCAACTCGATCGGCGGAAACATCGGGCCCGACTGATCCCAGAGGCCCACGAATGCAAGCCCGGGCAACTGCGGATGGAAGGTGTGCTGATAAAGATCGAGCCGCTGGGCGTCGAGGTTGAGCGTGCGGCGGATCGGTGCGCCGAGGAAGGGCATTTTCAGTTCGAAGCCGGTGCCGAACAGAATGCCGTCGAAGGTCTCCGCACGCCCGTCGCTGAAGCTGACCCGCGTGCCTTCGACCCTGTCGAACCACGGCCGCACCTCGATGCGGCCCTCGGCCACCAGCGGAAGAAAATGCTGGCTCAATGTCAGGCCCGCCTCGAGGATGCTGTCGGCGGGCTTTGGCGCACCGAACTGTTCCGGACTGCCGCCCCATCCCACCACCAGCTCCTTCAGCATCTCACCGAATTCGCTGCGCGGCAGCGACTCCTCCGCCAGCGCCTGGAAGCGCGTGAACACGCGATGGTCCGAAGGCACCCCGGCCGCGAGCTTCGGCAACACATAGCGCTGCCGACGGTGGCACACGACCACCCTTGCCGCGCCGAGCATGCAAAGATCGCTGGCAATCTCGAGGGCACTGATCGCGCAGCCCGCGACGAGGACGCGCTTGCCGCGGTAGCGCTCGGGATGCTTGTAGGCGCTGGTATGCGCCACGCCATCGTTGCCCGAGAACGACGCCAGCCCCGGCACCTCGGGAATCCGCGAATGCTGGAAGCGGCCACAGGCGATCACGGCTTTCTCGAAGATCTCTTCGTCGCGCGTGTCATGGCGCACGGCCCATCCCCCGGGCACCGCCGCAACCTCGCGCACCTTGGTGCGCAGACGGATCTGCGCGGTCAGGCCGAATCGGTCCGCATAGAGCTGCAGGTAGTCGCCGATCTCGCGACTGGACGGATAGACCGCGAGGCCCGGCGCATGCGGCAGGTCGCTGAACTGGGTGAGCACGCGGCTGGTGTTGGTGCGCATCGACGGCCATACGCCGCTGCAGATCGCGTCGCCGCTCCACTGGCCGCCGGGCAATGGCGCCTGCTCGAACAGCACGGGCTCGAAGCCTTCGGATTGCAGGTAGCGCGCCGCGATCAGGCCGCCCGGCCCGGATCCGATGATGGCGACTCTTGGCATCGTTGGAACCTCCATCCTCGTCGGGACCGGTACGCGTGCCGAGCGTTTGAGGGGGTCTGGCCTTCGCCTTCCTCGCCCCATGCAAACTGCCGCCCACTCTCCCGCATTGCGGGGCCGTCGACATGGTAAATCCCTTTACCCTCGTTCATCCGAGCGCAATCACGACGCGACCTCGCAGTCGCCAATCATGCCGGCGCACGCTGCGTTCCGCCCCACGAGCGCGACCGCGTCGGCACCGGCGGCATAGCGCAGCCGTGCAGAGGCATCGTTCACGGCATGCCATACGGCTTGCGCCACATCCGGTGCGGTCGTGACGGCCGCGGGCTGGCCCAGCGCGGCGAAGATCGACTGGGCATGGGACGCATAGGCATCCGGGATCAGCCCTTGCATTCGCTGCGCGCCATTCGCCGTGAACTGCGTCGTGGGCGCATATCCGGGCTCGATCAGCTTGACGCGGACGTTGAACGATTCCAGCTCGAAGGCCAGCGACGCAGTGAACCCTTCGATGGCCGTCTTGCTGGCGGTGTAGGCCGCCACCAGTGGCATGGGGGCCAGCGTGGCGCTCGAAGTCACGTTCACCACCAGGCCCGACCGGCGCGCGCGGAGCTGCGGCAAGACCGCCTGCGTCATCGCCATCGTGCCGAAGGTGTTGGTGTCGAAGATGTCGCGCACCGTCTCCATGGGCGTCGCCTCGAAGGCACCGAACAGACCCACCCCCGCGTTGTTCACCAGCACATCGATGGGCCCCGCGGCCTCCAGTGTCCGGGCGATGCTTTCAGGCCGGGTCACGTCCAGCGGCAGCATACGCAGCCGAGCCGACAGCGGCAAGAGATCGGCACGCGGGGTGCGCATCGTGGCGACGACGTTCCAGCCCTTGGCGTGGAAATGGCGAACGGTCTCCAGGCCGTAGCCGGAAGAGCAGCCCGTGATCAGGATGGTTTTCATGACGAGACTCCTTGGTTGCAGTGGAAGGTGGCCTCACGATATCGGGTCAAGTCCGGACTCACTACAATCTAAAGTCCGATTTTCTTTGGCAGGAGTCCGGACATGGTGGACCCACTCGCGGAGGTCATCACGTTGCTGCGACCGCGTGCAGTGTTCTCGAAGGTGATCAGCGGCGCCGGTTCCTGGGCTGTGCTCTACTCGGACTTTGGCCAGCCCAGTTTCTGCGCGATGCTGGAAGGCCGGTGCGTTCTGACCGTGGACAAGCAAGAGCCTGTGACCCTGGAGGCGGGCGACTTCGTGCTGATGCCGGCGACGCCCGGGTTCACGCTGTCGGGCATGGAGCCGGCGGTGCCGGTTTTCTTCGACCCCAAGCAGGCACCGACGCCAGAGGGCGAGTTGCGCCACGGCAGGCGCAAAGGCCCCCCGGATGTGCGCATGCTGGGCGGCTACTTCGAATTCGATTCACCCGACGCCGCGTTGCTGGTCTCACTGCTGCCAACCCTGCTGCATGTGCGAGGCATCGAGCGCCTGTCGATGCTGGTGAAATTGGTCAGGGAAGAGTGCATCGAAGCGCGACCTGGCCGCGACCTGGTGCTGGGGAGGCTCGTGGAGCTGCTGTTGGTCGAGGCGCTGCGCTCCCATACCCGTGACAGCGCCCCGGCCGGGCTCCTGCGTGGGTTGGCGGATGCCCGGGTGGCCGTTGGATTGCGGCTGATGCACAGCGCGCCTGCGCGCTCGTGGACGGTGGAGGCGCTTGCCAAGGAGGCCGCCCTGTCCCGATCCACCTTCTTCGAGCGATTCTCGCGTGCCGTGGGCGTGCCCCCGATGGAGTACTTGTTGGCCTGGCGCATGGCGCTGGCCAAGACCCTGCTCAGCCGCCATGGCGTCGCCATGACCGAAATCGCTGAAAAAGTCGGCTACAGCTCGGCCAGCACGTTCAGCACGGCGTTCAGCCGCCATGTCGGACAACCGCCCAGTCGCTACGCGCGTCATCCATAAGACGCGACCCCATCGTGACCCTCAGTGCGTGGACTGCGCGCACACCCGATTACCAACGAGCCCCGAAATTGCGCCGCAGCTCGTTGATCTCGGCCTCGCCGAGCCCATCGGGCGGATCCGCAGGCCCGTTCGCAAGCAGCCAGAGCCTGGCTGTTTCTTCGAGCTCCTCCAGCACCGCCATCGCCGCGGCGGGCGTGTCGTGCCAGACGTTGGGCCCCAGGCGCTCGAGCATCACGGCGCGGATCGGCGTGCCGGCGGCGCCATAGCGCTCGATGGCTTGGGCCACCAGCGCCGCCGCCTCGGGTGCGCCCGGGCGGTGGTAGCGGATCACGGGCACGTGGCCGACCTTCATCACGAAGTACGGTGTCAGGGCCGGCAGCAGTTCGTCGCCGGTCTCGCGCAGCGTGAGCGCCACGCAGTGCGTGCTGTGGGTGTGGATCACGCAGCGCGTGCCGGCATCGAAGCCGGYGGCCGCGCCGTAGATGCGTGCGTGCATCGCGATGGTCTTGCTGGCGCGGTCGCCGTGGGTCTGGCGCAGGCCGCTGTCGAGGCGCGCCAGCCTGGCCGGATCGAGGAAGCCGAGGCAGGCATCGGTGGGCGTGATCAGGAAACCGTCGTCGAGCCGCACGCTGATGTTGCCCGCGGTGGCGTGCACGTAGCCGCGCTCGAACAGGCTGCGGCCGATGCGGCAGATTTCCTCGCGGGCGCGATGCTCGTGCGTCACAGCAGCTCGAAGGCCTTGGTGAAGAAATCGTCGCTGCCGAAGTTGCCGGACTTGAGCGCGATGTGCAAGCCCGCGCCGCCGGCCGCCTCGCCGGCCGCATGGCACCAGGGCACGCCGGGGTCGATCTGGGCGCCGATCTGCAGCTGCGCGATGCCCAGCGCCTGCACGCAGGCGCCGGAGGTCTCGCCGCCCGCGACCACCAGCTGGCGCACGCCGCGCGCCACCAGCCCGCGCGCGATCGCGGCGATCGCGCGCTCGACCATCGCGCCCGCCTCCTCCACGCCCAGGCGGCCCTGCACCGCCTTCACGGCCGATGGGTCGGCGGTGGAATAGACCAGCACCGGGCCGCCGTCCAGCAGCGGCTCGGCCCAGGTCAGCGCCCGCCCGACGACGTCGATACCGGCCGCGAGCTGCAGCGGATCGACCGCCAGCGCCGGCCGGCCCGTTGCGATGAACGCCGCCACCTGGCGATTGGTGGCCAGCGAGCAGCTGCCCGACACCACCGCCCGGAGACCGGTCGGCGCCGGCAGCGCACTCGCGGTCGATGAGGGGGCGATGCCGAAATTCGCCGGCAGGCCGATCGCGACGCCCGAGCCGGCGGTCACCAGCGGCATGCCGGCCAGCGCGGGACCCAGGCGCAGCAGGTCGTCGTTGGACACCGCGTCGACGATCGCGATGCCCACGCCCTCGCTGCGCAACTGCGCGATGCGCGCGCGAATCGCCTCGGCGCCCTGCGCCACCGCGACGTGGTCGATCAGGCCGACCTTGCGCCGGCACTGCGCCTGCAGCACCCGCACCAAGTTGGCATCGGTCATCGGCGTGAGCGGATGGTTCTGCATGCCGCTCTCGTTGAGCAGCACCTCGCCCGCGAACAGGTAGCCCTTGAACACGGTGCGATTGTTGTCGGGGAAGGCCGGCGTGGCGATCGTGAAGTCGCAGTGCAGCGCGTCCATCAGCGCCTCGGCGACCGGGCCGATGTTGCCTGCGGGCGTGCTGTCGAACGTGGAGCAGTACTTGAAGTAGATCTGCCGCGCGCCCTGCGCCTGCAGCCAGTGCAGCGCCGCCAGCGATTGCGCCACGGCCTCGGCCGCGGGGACGGTGCGCGACTTCAGCGCCACCACGACGGCGTCGACCTCGGCGCCGAGCGGGCCTTCCGGCACCCCGATGGTCTGGACCACGCGCATGCCGGCGCGCACCAGGTTGTTGGCGAGGTCGGTGGCGCCGGTGAAATCGTCGGCGATGCAACCGAGGAGGATGGGATGGGCTGCGGGGGCGGGTGAGGTCACGGGGCGAGTTTACTGACAGGCCAGGATCGCCGCGCAAGCACGGCGACCGATGAACCGGCGCGCCTACCTTTCGCTACATCTGTGTCGAGCCCGTACGGCAGAAGCGCTGGCGGATCGCGTCGGCGCATGCGAGCATCGACGCCCATGATCAAACCCTGGCTGATTTGCTGTGCCTGGGCTCTCGCCGGCGCCGCCAGCGCCGCCGAGAGCTGCGAGGCCCTGCGCGCCGAGATCGAGGCGAAGATCGCCGCGGCGGGCGTGGCGCGCTTCACGGTCACCACGGTCGATGCCGCGGCGCCCGCGGATGGCCAAGTGGTGGGCAGTTGCGAGCTGGGCAGCCGGAAGATCGTCTACCAGCGCGACCGCGGCGCCGAGCCCGGGGCCGCTGCGCCACGCCCGCGCGGCGAACCCATCCTGACCGAATGCAAGGACGGCAGCGTGTCCGTTGGCGGTGATTGCCCCCGATAGCGGCGGCGCCGGCGCGGGATCACGTTCAGCGGCAGACCGTGGTCGTCCCCACCGGCCGGCAGGTCCTGCCGTCGAGGCTCTGGTAGCGTTCCAGCTGTCCGGAATGGTTGTACCGGTTGCCCTGCCTGTCCTCGCAACCGGCTTCATCGCAGCGGCGCACGCGCGGCCGCATGTCGCGCGGCGGCGGCGGCCGGCGATAGGCGCCCGGGACGGCGTAGCCATCGTCCGGCACCCAGGCATCGGCACCGCGATCGCTCCAGCGCGAATCGCCGGCCGGCTCGACACCGCTGCCGCTGTGGCCGCGCGAGTCGATGACGATGGGGCCTGCGGGTGCGGGCGGCAGGCGCGCGGCGGCCTCCGTCGGTTCGCGCTGCAATGGCCTTGCCCGGTCGGCGTCGACGACCGGATCGGCCGGCGGCGGGATCACCACGCGCCCCACGGGGCGGGCGCCTGCGGGACAGGCGCCGTCGGTGTAGCTGACATTGCCCGCGGCGTCCGCGCAGCGAACCACCTCGGCGCTGCAGACGGCGCCGAGCGTGATGGCCATCACAAGGACGAGAAACCGGGGACGCATGGTGCACTCATTGTGCCGTTCCTGGTCCGTGCGCGCTAACATGCTCGACCGAGCGAACCATTCCACAGAGAGAGCACAAGCCGCATGGCGAACGAGTCCAACCGACAGGCCGAATTGAAGAAAATGGTGCTTTGCGCCTCATGCGCCGGCATCCAGCGCAACTGGCGCCGCGCGCCCGGGCATGCGGAGCTGGTGCAGCTGTCCAGCCGCAAGGAAGAGCGCAGCGACGGCGACAGCGGCGGCCACACCGTCAACGTCACCAGCTACCGATGCGACGCCTGCGGCACGCGCTGGGAGTACGAGAACGACAAGACGAACCAGCAGGCGGGCTGGTCGGTCGTCGGGCAGTAGCGAGGCAGCTATGCTGCGGCCTTGGTCAACCGCTCTCGCACGTCGGCGCGCAGCAGGTCCTTCTTGACCTTGCCCGAGGCCGTCTTCGGAAAGTCGTCGACGAAGAACAAGCGCTCGGGGTACTTCTGCTTCGCCACGCCGGCCGCGTCGAGCAGCGCGGTGATATCGGCCGCCGTGACGCTCGCCCCCGGCTTCGCGATCACATAGGCGCACACCGTTTCGCCGAGCCGCGCGTGCGGCATCGCGACCACCGCCGCGTTCATCACGGCCGGGTGCTGGTGCAGCAGGTCTTCCACTTCCTTGGCGCTGATCTTTTCGCCGCCGCGATTGATCAGGTCCTTGATGCGGCCGGTGAACACCACCGCGTGGTCGGCCGTCACATAGCCGACGTCGCCGGTGCGGAAAAAGCCTTGGGCGTCGAAGGCCTCGGCCGAATGCTCGGGGTCGGCATAGCCGAGGAACAGCGACGGCCCGCGCGCGCAGATCTCGCCTTCCTGCCCCGTTTCGAGCGTATGGCCTTCGACGTCGACCACCCGGACTTCATAGTCGACGATCTCGCCGTCGGTCTCGGCGGCCAGGCGCTCCTGGCCCGGCGCGCAGAAGCCGAGCGTGATCATCGGCGCCTCGCTCGAGCCGTAGACGCGGAACGCGCGGCAGTTGGGCAGCACGCGCGCCACGCGGTAGATGATCTCGGGCGCCACCGCCGCGCCGCCGCAAGGAAAAAGGCGCAGCGACGGCAGGGCGAGGCCCTGTGACTCGGCCACGTCCATCAGTTCCTGAAGAAACGGCGTGGCACCGATGGTGAACGACACCTGCTCGCGTTCGATGATGGCGGCCGCAGCGGCCGCGTCCCACTTCTCCATCAGCACGCAGCGCGTACCGCCGTAGAACGGCATCTCCAGTGCGTGGCTGAAGCCGGTGACATGGGTGACGGGCGATGGCATCAGCGTCGTGTCGCCGGGCGCGATGCCCCAATGCCGCGCGCACATCAGCGTGGCGCGGATCAGCGAATTGTGCGAGTGCAGCACGGCCTTCGGGCGGCCCGTGGTGCCCGAGGTGTAGAGCACCAGCTTGACGGCATCCGGCGACACCGGTGGCAGCGCGGGCAGCGGTGGCGCCGTCGCGATCAGGTCCTGAAGATCGCAGCCCGTGCCCGGGGTGCCGCGCACCGTCCACACATGCCGCAATGCAGGCAGCGCCGGCTGCAGCCGGGCGAGCATGGCGGCGAAGTCGAAGCCGCGGAAGTTCTCCGCGATGAAGATGCCCTTGGTCCGGCTGTCGGACAGGATCTGCTCGACCTCACGGTCGCGGTAGATCGTGACGATCGGGCACACCACCAGCCCGAGCAGGCAGGCCGCAACGTCGATGAAAGCGGCCTCGTGCCAGTTGGGCGTCTGGAACGCGACGACATCGCCGGCGCGAAAGCCGTGCTGCCACAGGGCCGAGGCCAGCCGCCGGGCCTTGTCCCACACTTCGCCGGCCGTGACCTCGCGGCCGCCGCAAAGCTGCGTGACGCGTCCGGGTTCTGTCTGCGCCGCCTCGCGTACCGCGTCGGCGAGGGTGCGGTTGAGCCACTGGCCACCGGCCACCCATCGCGCGGCGCGCCCCTCGTCCCAATGAACGTTCCATCCGCTGATGTCTAGTCGCAAGTCGGTCTCCTGGTGCCTACACGGCGAGGTAGCGGGCCTTGAGTTCCGGCCGCGCATCGAAGGCCGGCCAGTCGCCCTGGAACACCAGCGCGCCGCTGTCGAGCAGGTACACGTACTCGGTGCACTGGCGCGCATAGGCGATGCTCTGTTCGGCCACCAGCACGGTGAGCCCGAGCTTCTCGCGTGCAGCGCGCACCTGGCGCGCCAGATCCTGCGCCACCTTCGGCGCCAGGCCCTCGGCCGGCTCGTCGAGCAACAGCAGCACCGGCGAGGCCATCAGTCCGCGCGCCACCGCCACCAGCTGCTGCTGACCGCCGGAGAGCTGATAGCCCAGGCGGTCGAGCAGATCCTTCAGAAGCGGAAACAGCGCGCACACGTGGTCGATGCTCATCGTGGGCCGCGCGTTGCCGACCGCATGCCAGGCCAGTTCGAGGTTCTGTCGCACGGTGAGCGTGGTGAAGATGCGCCGATCCTCGGGCACCAGTGCCAGCCCGAGCCGCGCACGCGCCTCGGTCGTCAGGCCGGCCAACGGCTTTCCATGGAGCCGGATCTCGCCGCTGGTTTGCGGTCCCGCATCGAGCAGCGATTTCATCAGCGTCGACTTGCCTGCGCCGTTGCGCCCCAGCAGCGCCACGCCGCCCTGCGCCGGCACGTCGATGTCGATGCCGAACAGCGCCCGGCTGTCTCCGTAGCGGGCGTGCAACTGGCGCACCTCAAGCATGGTCTTCTTCCCCGTCGCCGAGGTAGACCTCTTTGACCTTGTCGTTGGTGCGGATCTCTTCGGGTGTGCCCGAGGCGATGAGCTGCCCGTAGTGCAGCACCGAGATGCGATCGGCCAGGCCGAACACCACGGACATGTCGTGCTCGGTCATGAGCATCGAGAGGCTGCGCTTGCGCTTGACGGCCTTGAGCAACTCGACGGTGGCGTGGCGCTCGGCGGCCGACATGCCGGCGGTCGGCTCGTCCAGGAACAGCACGGCGGGCTCAAGCGCCAGCACCATCGCCATCTCGAGCCGCTTGCGGTCGCCGTAGGCCAGCATGCCCGAGATGCTGTCGCGCTGGGCGCCGAAGCCTGTGTCGTGGAGCAGCGTCTCGATGGCGCCGGGAAAGGCCTCCGCCTGCGCCTTCGGCACACGGCCGAGCGGATTGGCGCGGCGCACGCGCGCCTCGAGCGCGACCCGCAGGTTGTCCTGCACGCTGAGCCTGGGGAACACCTTGGCCACCTGGAAGGTGCGGCCGAAGCCCAGATGCACACGCTGGTGCGCGGACATGCGCGTGACGTCGCGGCTTCCGAAGCGCACGGCGCCACGGTCGGCGTACAACTCGCCGGTGAGCACCTTGAACAGCGTGGTCTTGCCGGCACCGTTCGGGCCGATCACCACATGCGACTCGCCGGTGCCGACGGTCAGACTCACGTCGCGCAGCACGCGAATGCGCCCGTACGATCGGTCGAGTGCAGTGGCTTCGAGCAGGGTCGGGTTCATCGCGGGCCCTCCCTGCGCGTCCAGCGCGCGAACAGACCGAGAATTCCGCCCGGCATCGACACCACCACGACCAGCAACAGCAGCCCGGTGACCATGTCCGACATGCCCGCCAGCGTGCGCGTGAGGTAGAACACCGCCGACAGCACCACCGCGCCCAGCGCAGGCCCCCAGAAATAGGCGCTGCCGCCGAGCAGCGTGTAGAGGATAGGGTTGGTGGAGTTCGACCAGTGCGCCAGATCCGGCGTGACGATCTGCGCCCAGGGCGCCACCAGCGCACCGGCCGCGGCCGTGGTGGCCCCGGCCAGCACGAAGACCACGAGGCGGTGCATGCGCACCGGAATGCCCAGGAACTCGGCACGCTCCGGGTCCTGCTTGACCGCCTGCAGCGCGCGGCCGAACGGCGTGTCGATGACGCAGCGGATGAACAGGATCAGGAGCGCACATACGGCCACGATGAAGTAGTAGAAATTGTCGCCCGCCGCCAGGTCGACCTGCCAGCCGCCGAAGCCCAGGCGCGGCCGCTGCAGCCCGGGCAGCCCGTCGTTGCGGCCGAGCAGCGCGGTGTTGGCGATCAGCAGGTGCAGCAACTCGGCGAACGCCAGCGTGAGGATCGCGAAGTACACGCCCTCGCTGCGCCGCAGCGCCACCACGCCGACGAGACCCGCGAGCACCGCGCCTGTCAGCGCCGACAACAGCAGCGCGGGAACGAAGGGCAGGCCCAGATGCTGCGTCAACACGGCCGCCGCATAGGCGCCGGCCGCGAAGAACATCGCCTGGCCGAAGCTCAGCACGCCCGATAGCCCGAACAGCAGGTTGAACGACAGGCCGAACACCGCGTTGATCCAGATCATGCCGGCAATGAACACCAGCCCGCGGTTCAGCAGGCCCGGCACGCAGCAAGCCAGGGCCATCACGCCCAGCAGGATCAGCAGGTCGCGGCGCAGTCCGCCGCCGATGAAGCTCGTGGTGGTGGTGGTGGTGCGCATCATCAGTGTTTCGCCTTGCCCATCAGGCCCTGGGGACGCAGCAGGAGGATCAGCGTCATCGCCACGAAGAACGGCAAGCCCGGCAGGCCCGGCAGGACCCACTGCCCGAACGCATCGATGCAGCCGAGCAGGATCGAGCCGAGGAACGCGCCGCTGATGCTCCCCATGCCGCCGATGATGATGACGCCGAAGGCCTGGATCACGAAGGCGCTGGCGAGCGTGGGCGACAGGGTCTGGTTCGAGACCAGCAGCCCGCCCGCGATGCCGGCCAACGCAAAGCCGAGCGCCACGGTCGCGGTGTAGACCAGCCGCACGTTGACGCCCAGCAGCCGTGCCATCCACGGGTCGGCCGCGATGGCCTTGACCAGCCGGCCGGGCTTGGTGCGGTTGAGGAAGTATTCGAGCGCCGCGTACACCACGACCCCCGCGCCGATGATGAAGAGAGACAGCTTGGGCAGCACCGCGTTGCCGAGCAGCCAGGCGCCGTCGAGCGAAGCCGGTGGCAGCACGCTGTGGTAGTTGAGGCCCCACACGAGCTTGGTCGAGCCTTCGCACACCAGCAGCAGTGCGTAGGTCGCGATCAGCACGTAGGCATCCTCCACGCCCGCCAGCCGCCGCAGCACCAGCCGGTCGACCACCAGACCCAGCAATGCGACGAGCACGCCGGCCACCAGCGAGCCGAACAGGTAGACCGCGATCGACGGCGCACCACCGATCGCGCCGGCCAGCGAATAGGCCATGTAGGCCCCGATCATGAAGAAGCCGCCGTGCGAGAAGTTCAGGATGTGCAGGGTGCCGAACACCAGCGTGAGCCCGGCCGCCACGAGAAACGTCGCCATGGCCCAAGTGAGGCTGTTGACCAGCAGGGTCGCGATATCGGCAGCTTGCATTGGCGCGCGCGCTGTCCGCTCAGGCGGTGCGAAGCGTGAGCTTCTTGCCGGGCGCGGGCGGGAAGATCACGGACTTGCCGTCGACCTTCACGTACTGCGTGACCTTGTAGCCCTTCTCGCCGGTGCCCGGCTCGATATACACCAGCTCCACGTCCTTGATCGCCTGGTTGTCCTCGGCGCGCATGGTGCGCGGGCCGGTGACGGTGTCCCAGGTCAGCCCCTTGAGGTTGGCGATCACGGCGGCGGTGTCGGTGGACTTGCCCTTCTCGATCGCCTGCTTGAGCGCATAGATGCTCGCATGCGCTTCCGCGGCCCAGCCCAGCGGCTCAGGGTCCTTGGTCTTGGCCAGGTAGTCGGCGACGAAACGGTCGCTCAGCGGGTTGCCCTTGTTGGCTTCGGCGTAGTAGTGCATGCCCGTCCATTGAGGTGGCAGCTGCGCCTTGAGGCCACGCGCCACCAGGAACTCGTTGGCCGCGTCGCACACCACCTTGTAGCGCTGCATCAGGCCGAAGCCGCGCGCCTGCTGGAACATCGTGATCGCGTCGCCGCCGTAGGTGCAGTTGAAGACGCCGTCAGCCTGCTGGCGCAAGGCCTGCGTGATCGAGTTGCGGTAGTCGGCCACGCCGTAGGGCATGAGGATCGGCTCGAGGATCTCGGGCTTCTTCTTCGCGATCGACGGATAGTATTCCAGCAGGCCGTCCACGAAGATGGCCCAGGTGGTGCGGCCGTATTCGTGATCGGGCACCAGGCCGGTCCAGCGCGTGATGTCGGGGTACTTCTGCGCCATCAGCTTGGCCTGCGCGCGGGTGCGCGCGTCGGGCGAGTCGCCCGGGCGGAACAGGTTGGGCGAGTAGTTCTCGTGATTCATCTTCTCCGTGCCGGCGCCACAGGTGACGAACACGCCGTTTTCCTGCTGCATCACCGGGCCGAGCGCGAGCACCACGGCGCTCGAGATGCCGCCGATATGCAGATTGATGCCGGCGCCGAGCAGCTCGCGGGCCGCGGCCAGCGCCGCCGCCGGATTCGCCTTGTCGTCACGGATCTCGAGCGCGACCTGGCGGCCCATGATGCCGCCGGACTTGTTGATCTGGTCGACCGCGATCTCGGCGCCATTCTTCACGTAGGAGCCGATGAACTCCTGCGGGCCGCTGAGCGGCGTGATCAGGCCGATCTTGAATGGGCCGCCCTGCGCGCGCACCAGGCCCGGCAGGCCGGTCGCGGCTGCGGCAGCCGCCGCGGAGTACTTGAGGATGCTTCTGCGATCGATGCGGTTCATGTTGTCTCCTTGAAAGATTCAGCGGCCGGTGAACACCGGCTTGCGGCGCTCGCGGAAAGCCTTGACTGCCTCGGCATGGTCGGCCGTGAGGTTCGACATGCATTCGTACGCCACGCCGGCGTCGAAATAGCTGTGGAACAGTTGGCGCAGCGGCAGATTGGTCGCGACCTTGCTCCAGCGGATGGCCTTGGTGGCGCCCGACACCAGCCGCTGCGCCATGCCGTCGACGGCGGCATCGAGCTCGGCACGCGGCACGACGTCGGTGATGAGGCCGATGCGCTCGGCTTCGGCCGCGAGCATGAGTTCGCCGGTCAGCAAGTACTTCTTGGCCTTGGCGTAGCCGACCAGTTGCGGCCAGATCAGCGCACCGCCATCGCCCGCCACCAGGCCCACGCTCACGTGCGGGTCGCCGATCTTGGCCTCGTCCGACGCGATGATGATGTCGCACAGCAGCGCGAGGCTGGCTCCGAGCCCGGTCGCATGGCCGTTGAGCTTGCAGATCAGCGGCTTCTCGAGGTCGAGCTGCGAGTAGACGATGTCCTTGGCTTCGCGCGCCGTCTTCTCGAACTCGTCGGGCTCGTCGACGGACAGCTGCATCCAGTCGATGTCGCCGCCGGCACAGAACGCGCTTCCGTTTCCCGTGAGCACGACGATGTCGGAATCCCGGTCGCGCTGCACGTCGGTGAACACGCGCGAGAGTTCGTGGTGCAGCCGCGCATTGACTGCATTGCGCTGTTCCGGTCGGTTCAGCACCATGGTCAGGATGCGGCCGTCGCGGCGGAACTCGATGCACTGGTAGGAAGCGAAATCCATGAACGTCCTCGTCAAATGGTGGCGGCCGGCGCGGCGGCCGCGAACGCCAGAAAGTGCTGCTCTGCCGAGCCCCAGAGCTGCTCGTTGACGCGTGCGCGGCGCAAGTAGTGACTGGCCGCGTACTCGTCGGTCACGCCGATACCCCCGTGCAGTTGCACCGCCTCCTGCGTCACGCGCCGGGCGCTTTCGCCGATCAGCGCCTTGGCGGCATGCACGTCGCGCGCTGCATCGGGGGCGCCGGCCTGGAGCGATTCGATGGCCTGGTCCAGCACGGCGCGGCTTTCGCCGAGCGCAACGTAAAGGTCGACGGCGCGATGCTGCAGCGCCTGGTAGGTGCCGAGCGGGTTGCCGAACTGACGCCGGGTCTTGAGGTAGTCGAGCGTGAGGTCGAAGGCGGCAGCCATCGCGCCATGCGAATCGGCGGCGGTGGCCAGGGCGGCGAGCCAGAGCGCGTGCCGCAGGTCGGCGGGATCGCCGGCGCCGAGCGGCGTGGCCTCGGCCGCTTCGAAGGTCACGGTGGCCGCACCCCGGCCGTCGAGCAATGGATACGTCCGGCGCGTCACGCCCGGAGCGTTCACGTCGACCAGCCAGAGGCGATCGCCGCTGCGCACCAGCATCTGCTCGGCGATGTCGGCATCGACCACGACCTGCTGGCGACCGTGCAGGCGCCCGGCTTCGACGCGCACCGCGTCGCCGGCCAGCAGGCAAGCAATTCGCAGCGCGCCGGCATGCAGGCGCGGCAACAGCGCATTGCGCTGCGCTGCGCTACCATGGCGCGCCACGAGGTACGGCGCGAGCACGCCGCTCGAAGTCAACGGCTCGGTGACGAGCGCCCGTCCAGCCGCTTCGGCCAGCAGGCAGATCGATGCGACGCGCAGGCCGAGGCCRCCCTCTTCCTCGGGCGTGGCCACGCTGAGCCAGCCCATGTCGGCCATGTCCTTCCAGACCGCGGCGTCGAAGCGGCGCTCGTCGCGCGTGAGCCGTTGCCGCACCTCGAAACGGTAGCGCTCGGCCGTGTAGCGGCTCGCCGCATCGTCGAGCGCGGCATCGGTTTCGTCGCGCCAGATCTTGGTCTTCACAGGCCCAGCTCCGCTTTGCTGATGATGTTGCGCTGGATCTCGTTCGATCCGCCGTAGATGGTCGAGGCCCGCCCATGCAGGTATTCGCGGATCGCGCCGCTCGCGTCGGCCGGGCCAACGGGCGACGCCGCGTGCGCGCCGTGCACGTCGGCCGGGTCGTACGCAATGGCGCTGCTGCCGAGCCAGTCGAGCGTGGCTTCGGATATCTGCTGCTGCAGTTCGGAGCCGCGGATCTTCATGATCGACGCTTCGACCCCGGGCGGCTGGCTGGGATCCATGCTGCGCGCATAGGCCAGGCAAAAGGCGCGCAGCGCGTGCAGTTTCAGCTCCATCTGCGCGAAGCGGCGATCGAAAGCCGCACGATCCACCACGCCGTCGCTCGGCGAACCGTCGACCAGCGCTTTCAGGTGCCCGAGCTGGCGCATCGATCGCCCGGTTTCGGCCGACAGGATGCGCTCGTTGCTGAGCAGGAACTTGGCATAGCTCCAGCCCTTGCCCTCCTCGCCGACGATGTTCTCGACCGGCACCCTGACTTCGTCGAGAAAGACTTCGTTGACGTGGTGGCAGCCGTCCATGGTCTTGATCTGCCGCACCGTGACGCCCGGCGTGCGCATGTCGATCAGCAGGAAGCTGATGCCCTGTTGCGGCCGCGACGCCTCGCCGGTGCGCACCAGGCAGAACATCCAGTCGGCCCATTGCACGTAGCTCGTCCAGGTCTTCTGGCCGGTCACGACGTAGTGGTCGCCCCGGCGCACCGCGCGGGTCTTGAGACCCGCCAGGTCGGAGCCGGCACCCGGCTCCGAATAGCCCTGCGCCCACCACTCCTCGGAGGCCAGGATCGGCGGCAGAAAGCGTGCTTTCTGGGCCGCCGAGCCGAAGGTGTAGATCACCGGTCCGACATAGTTGACGCCGAAGGGAATGAGCCAGGGCGCACCGCAACGCATGCTCTCTTCCTCGAACACGAAGCGTTGCAGCGGCGTCCAATCGGCACCGCCGTATTCACGCGGCCAGTGCCCCGCCACCCAGCCGCGACCGGCCAGCGAGCGGAGGAACTTCAGGTTGTCTTCCTTGGTGAGGAACAGGTTGCCGAGCACCTTCTCGCGCACGTCGTGCGGCAGTTCGCGCTCGCAGTAGTCGCGCACCTGGCGGCGAAATTCGTTCTCGGCCGCTCGGGCGTCAGGCGTCGCGGGGGCGGCATCGAGCAGGCGGTCCATGGTCATCGGGCTGGTGATTTGTGCCCCCCGAAAGGGAAGCAAATGAATTAAACTGAATAATGAGTCAGTGCTCAGTTTGATTCATTTTTCTGGCGAACGCGCTAGGTAGAAACGCGCAGACCGGAGACGCAGAGACGATCCGGTAGACTGAAAAAATGAGCTCGCGCGCCTGCATCCTGGCGCCGTGCGGCCCGCGAAAGGATTGGTTTGGCAACGGTTTCGACTCCCCCCCGAAAGACGCGCAAGGTGTCGGCCAGCGTGCAGCTCACGCGGGAAGAACGTGCGGCACGCACGCGTGAGCAGTTGCTCGTGTCCGCCGCGCGCGTCGTCGGCGAGTACGGCTACCGCGACGCATCGATCCAGCGCATCACCGCGGACGCCGGCATGGCGCAAGGCACCTTCTACTTGTACTTCGAATCGCGCCAGGCGCTGTTCGACGAACTGTTGCCGCATTTCGGCCTGCACATGCTCGAGCGGGTGCGCGAGCGTGCACACGGCGCCAAGGGCTTCTTCGAAGTCGAGGAGATCGGGGTGCGCGCAGTCTTCGAATACCTCCACGAGAACCCGTGGTTCTGGCGCGTGCTGAACGAAGCCGAGGTGGAAGCGCCTTCCGCGTGGGCCCTCCATCACCGCCAAGTCACGAAGAGGTACCTCAGGTTCCTCAAGCGGGCGCATGCGGAAGGCGAACTCTCCGCTTACAGGGAAGACGAACTCAGCACCCTGGTCTACTTGCTGATCGCGGCGCGGGACTACCTCTACATCAAGGCGCTGAGCGATACCAGCCGCGACGCGGCCATCCCCGATTCGGTGATCAAGACCTACATCCATTTCCTGCGGCACGGGCTCGGGCCAGGCAGCGCAAGCTCTCTGTCTCAGCGGAGCTGAAGTGGGCAAGGGCGGCCGGCAGTAGCCGACATGCGATTGGCGGCAGATACTCCGGTCGATGCACGACCCTGTTGCGCCGGATTTTCCGCAAAGAAACCCCCTGCGAGGACGGGCGTTCGCGCGCACCGCGGGATCTGCATGAAGGCATCGGACATCGAACCCTCCTGGAACGGGGTCGTGAAGTTCCTCCACTGGCTGATCGCGCTGCTGATCTTCACGCAGTTCGCGCTCGGCTGGCTGGCCGCGACCTGGCGGCTGTCGCCGACCAAGATCGATCTCTTCGTTTGGCACAAGTCCATCGGCATGCTGGTTCTGACCCTCGTGGTCCTGCGTCTCGTGTGGAGGCTGGCGACCCCTGCGCCGCCGCTTCCGGCCGGGATGCCGGCCTGGGAGCGGGCCGCGGCTCGCACGAGCCACGTGCTGCTCTACCTCGTCATGCTCGGCATGCCGCTCGCCGGCTGGGTCATCACCTCCGCCTCGGGCGTGCCGTTCAAGATCTTCTGGCGCCTTCCGCTGCCATCCATCACCGCGGTCGACAAGCAGGTCGCGGATGTCGCGTCGCTCGTGCATTTTTCGCTCGGCGTGCTGCTGGCCTTGCTCCTGCTGGTGCACATCGGCGCGGCGCTGCGCCATCACTTCATCCAGCGGGACAATGTGCTGATCCGCATGCTGCCTGCAAGGATTCTTCCAAAATGAAAAGACTCGCCGCTCTCGTCTCGCTGCTCGCCTGCGCAGCTTTTTTGCAGATCGCGCACGCGGCCGACTGGAAGATGGAGCCATCCGGCAGCCGCCTGGAGTTCGTCGCCTCCTTCGAGACCGTGCCGGCGCCGGGTGTGTTCAAGGACTTCGACGTCCGCGCCCGCTTCGATCCGCCGACTCCGGTCGGCGGTCGGCTCGATGTCACCATCAAAGTGGCCAGCGCAGACATGGCCAGCGCCGACATCAACAAGGCGATCGCCGGCCCCGAATGGTTCGATTTCGCCAAGTACCCGCAGGCGGAGTTCCGCGCCACCGACATCGCCCGTGTCGCGAATCGCTTCGTGGCGCACGGCACGCTCACGCTCAAGGGCGTGCAGCAGCCGGTCGAAGTGCCGTTCAGCTGGACGCCCGCCGGCGACGGCGCGACCCTGGACGGCGAGTTCGTGGTCAAGCGGGCGCCGTTCGGCATCGGCACCGGCGAATGGGTCGCGACCGACGTGATCGGCCCCGACGTGACCATCAAGTTCCGCGTGCGGCTGCGCAAGGACGGCTGAGGTGACCCGGCTGCACGCGGTGCAGTGCGCCGTTCTGCTCGCGCTGGTGGTGGCCGGGTGCGCGCAGCAGGGCCGCGAGCCGGTGCGGGAGCCGGATTCCGCGACAGCCCTGGCGCCCGAGATGTCTCTTCGCAAGGCCTACGAGGAGGCCGCGGCACAGGGACGTTCGGTCCATCGCGTGGACGCCGCGCAATCGCTGGTCGTGATCACGGTGCGACGCGGAGGATCGCTCGGGCACCTCGGCCACGATCACGTGGTGGCCAGCCATGCGGTTCAGGGATGGATCGCGCCGGACGCCGGCCGCGCCGATCTTTTCGTGCCGCTGGCGGAGCTCGTGGTCGACGAGCCGCTGCTTCGCGCCGAGGCGGGCCTGGACACCCAGCCAAGCGCATCCGACATCGCCGGCACGCGCGCCAACATGCTCGACAAGGTGCTCGAGACGCAGAGGTTTCCCTACGCCCTGATCCGCGTCGCCAGCGGCGACCGCACAGCCACCGGCGTGGGCCTGAATGTCACGATCACGCTGCGCGGCGTGACGCGCACCTTCGTGGTCCCGGCACGGGTCGAGGCCGGACCCGACACGATGGCAGTCGGTGGCTCGTTCGAGTTCAACCAGTCGGACTTCGGCATCGTGCCGTTTTCCATCCTCGGCGGCGCGGTGCAGGTTCAGGACCGGTTGAGCCTGCGCTTCAGGATCCGGTCGCGCCGTACCGTGCTGCCGGGTGATCTGGATTGACCGCCATGCCAGGCCGGACGATCGCCATCCTCCTGGCCCTGGCCCTGCTCCTGCTCGGGATGCCGGGCGCGCACGCCGAGGCGATGGCGCAGCAGCTCGACATCGCTGCCGAGAACCGGGGGGGCTTCATCGCAGTGACGGCTTCGGCGGACCTGGAGGTCGACCCGCGCACGGTGTGGGCGGTGATTTCGGACTACGACCATCTCGCCGAATTCATCCCGTTCATGCGCAGCTCGAAGGTGGTGCGGCGCGACGGCGACAAGCTGCAGGTCGACCTGGCCGGGGATTTGTCCTTCCTGTTCTTCAGCCAGCCGATCGAGGTGCGGCTGGAGGTGCTCGAGACACCTCAGCGGCGGATCGTCGCGCATGCCGTGAGCGGCAACCTCCGGGCCATGGAGGGCCGCTATGCGGTCGACTCGCTGCCGTCGGGCCTGGTGCGGCTGTCCTATGCGGGCGGCCTGACGCCGGCGTTCCCGGTGCCGCCGGTGATCGGCACCGTGATCGTGCGGATGGTCCTCGCGAGGCAGTTCCAGGCGCTGGTGACGGAGATTGTCCGCCGCGACACGGCCGAGCGCGGCGCGCCGGCGAAGTAGCCAGGCGCTCTTCAGCTCATCAGCTCATCCAGCGTCTTGCCGCCGGCGATGGCCTCCTTCATCCAGCGCGGTCGCGGGCCGCGGCCGGTCCATGAGTTCCCGGCACCATCGCGATACAGCACCGTCGACGGCCGGCGCTTGGCGGTCTTGGTCTTCGCCGCCGCGCCGATCACTTTGGCGGGTGCGCCGGGCGTCGCGAGGAACTCGTCGAGAGCCCGGCCGCCAGCGATCGCCTCGCGCAGCCAACGCGGACGCGGGCCGCGTCCAGACCAGGACTGCCCATTGCCGTTGCTGTACTTGTGCTTCGTGGCGGCCGCAGGCTTGCCGAATTGCCTCGCCTTCTTGGACGGCTTGGCCCTGGTCACGGCCTGGCCCGGCGCGGGTCCGTCGGCCAAGCCGAGTTGCCGAGCCGTCAAGCCATAGTGTTCGATGGCGACCTTGATGCGCGAAACGACGCCCGCCACTTCCTTCTGCCGCAGCGCGTCGGCAGCCTTTTGGAGCTTCGCGATCTTGTTCTGGAGTTGGGAATAGGTTTGAGTCATGAGTTGAATTCGTCGTCCATTCGGGAGTGGTAGCTTAACGACCTTCCTCTCCCAGAGTAAGTCCGCACTCATCGCCTCATCTGGTGAAGACCCTCGGCCGACCCCATCTCATCGCGTGATCGTGACAAACGTCGCGCAGCGTGTGGCGCTTGCCGCCGACCGATGGAGACGTCGCCCCTTCGGCGATCCAAGAAGCGGATGCATTTTGATACCTTGAAAAGCAACAAAGCGCATCAGATCATTGGGCGTGTCCCGGGGCTTCAACGGACTTCCGGGAGGCCAGAGGCCGGGGCACGCCGATCGCCCCGGCCACCGGACGGCACGGTGTCAGTCGGACATCGCCCGGCCGTGAATGGCCGGGTCCATGYGCGAACCCGCGCCGTACAGGCCGCGCCAGCGCGAAACCACCTGGTCGAGCTTGGCCACGCCCGGTTCGGAGGTCGACGCGGCGACACGGGGTGCGAACACGAATTGCCTGGGCTCATCGCTGCCGGACTGGCCGGGCAGAGGCGCGCGCACCACTTTCAGGCCATCGATGTGCGCCTCGGTCCAGAACACTTCCTTCCAAGGCGTGCCGGGCGGAAAGCCGGACGCCCAGTCGGTGCGCCCCTTGACCCAGACGCCGCAGACCGTGCCCAGCCGCCCCCTCCACGCTGGCGGACAGACAAAGATACCGACGTCGCCAGGCTTGAGCTTCATCAGCTGCGAGGGGTAGGCATACAGACCCATCCAGTCCATGCTCTCGCTCAAGTCGCGCGCCTGGCGCGCTTGTTCACTCAGCCGCTCTCGGACCTCGACGAACCGTGGCTTCGCGGCCTCTTCGGACTTCCTGAAGCCGACCCCGGTCGACGGTGCCCACTCGGCGCCGCGGCGCTGGCCCTGCAGCGCGGTGGCATTCGGCAGAAAGTCGAGGCCCACGCGGGCCAGCGCTTCGCGCAGACGGCCCACGGTCTTGGCACCGATCGCCTCCTCTTTCAGCAAGTCCTCTTCGCTGATCGCGGAGAGGTCGTCGATGCAGAAGATGCTGAGGTTCTTGAGGGCCTCCCGGGCGCCCACGCGCATCGAGATCTCATCGATCGGCGTCTCGCGACTGAGCTGGTCGGGCATGCTGAAGCGCTGGGCACCCCGGGGGCGCCAGTCGAACGATGGAAAGCTGAACGGCGAGCCCGGCGGGATCAGCTGCTCGCGCAGCGCAGACGCGTGCTGGCGCTTGGCCTCATGGATGGCGGTTCGCAGGGCGCCGAGGCAGGCCAGCATTTCGGCGTCGGGAAGTTGGGCGAGGTCATCAACGGATCGTATCGTTCGTGACATAAAGGAGGAGCTACCAATACATGCGTCCGAAGTCCGGTCGCGCCGATCCTCGGGATCCTTGCGGGCCGAATCAACGGCAAAGCTCAAGTATTGAGAGTCCACGGCGCCTTGTCCATGCTGCGCAGGGATGTGCTCTATGCACTTATCGAATAAAAGTGTCTGTGAGTAACATGTCGGTCCCCTGCCGGCTCGGGTCGAGGCTTTGCATCACCTGGTCGCGAAACCAGATGTGGGCGCTGTGACGGTGGGTGCGATCGTGCCAGGAGATGTGGACCTCGAACTCCGGCACGTCCATCGGCAGCGCCAGTTCGGCGAGCCCGAAGCGATCGCGAAAACGCGACGCCAGCGACAGGGGCAGAAGCGCCACCATGTCCGTTTTCTCCAACAGATGCGAAGCGGTGATGTAGTTCGGCGTGACGAAGCGGCGGTTGCGCTCCAGGCCCTGGGCCTCGAGCGCAACGTCGACCGCCTCGCCGAAGGTGTGGGTGGTGTTCGGCATGATCACCAGGTGGTCGAGCGCGGCGAACGCCGCCGGTGACAGCGCCCGGCCGATCGCCCGGTGGCCCGCGCGCGCCACGCCGACGATGCGATCTCGAAAGAGCAGCCGGTGGCGCAGCTCGCGCATGTTGCTCGGCAGGATGCCGACCGCGAAATCCACTTCGCCGGACTCCAGCACCTTGCTGAACTCCGAGGGATGGACCGGATGCCGGACCGACATCGCGATCCCCGGGAAGCGGCTGCCGAGATGCTGGACAAGTCGGTCCATGAACAGACACTCCAGATAGTCGGTCGCGATCATCCGGAACTGGTAGCGCGTACGGTACGGGTCGAAGGCGACCGCGTTGCCCAGCAGTTCGCTCATCTCTCCGAGGATGCGCTCGGCGAACTCGCGCAGCTGGAGCGCCTTGGCGGTCGGAATGAGCCGGCTGCCGCCTTTCACGAGAATGGGATCGCCCGTGATCGCGCGCAGCTGGCTCATGGCGCGGCTCATGGCCGGCTGGCTGACCGACAACGCGTCCGCGGCGCGCGACACATGCGAGTGATCGACCAACGCCACCAGGCATTTCAAAAGGTAGAAGTTGAGTTCGCCGCCGTAGTTCTTTTTCTGCCGCATGGATCCGGTACACCTTCGAAAGATGGCATCGGCATACTATGTCCAATTCCCGGCACCCGGCACCCGGACCCGGTGCATCCATGACGTAGATCAATACCGGACGATCGAGCGCCCGATCGGCGAAGCCGGATGGCCTCGCGCCCGAGATCAGAAGCTGGCCTGGATCGTGGCGCCACCCTGGATCTGGCATTCGCCGGTGCCGCCGCCCGACATGCCCTGCTGGGGCCGCAGCATGTGCAGCCGGCAGCGCATCACGCCGCCCTGCGGGCTCTTCAGGTTGGCGATCACCTTGCCGCTGTAGACCGTGGCGAACTGGACCGAGTCGAAGCCCGGCATCATGCCCATGCCGCCCATCCCCGCGACGCTGCCGTAGCCCCAGTAGGACCAGTCGGACCAACCCACCGGCCAGCCGCCGCCCCACATCGGGTCCATGGCCTCGCTGCGGGTCTGCTGAGTGATCTGCAGGAAGGGGCCCTGGTAGGTGGCATTGGGCAGCGTGGCGGTCATGGTGCCGGTGATGCCGCCGTCGGTGCTCTTCCACGAGAACAGCACCGGCTTGTCGGGCTGGCCCTTCTGCACGATCTCGCCGCCTCCCATGCCGGTGGTGGTGCAGCCGCCGAGCAGCAATGCGGCGGCCGCCAGCGCGCCAGCGAACGAACTCTTGAACTTGAGCATGGGGTCATCTCCTCATCAGCGAAAGTCGGGCCGAAGCGATTGTTCCGCAGCGCCATTCAAAAGTCATCCATTGAAGCGATCGCCCAAGCCATCTTCGGCAAGGACACCACCGGCTACCGGCACGCGGGGCTTCGTCGGTCACGCCCACCCACATCCACGCATCAAGGTTGCGCGACCAGGCGACCGCCCACATCCTTCAGCAACCGCTTGAACTCGGGTGAATCCGAGATGATCGTGCCCGCCGCGGTGCGCAGGCGATCGACCGCCTCGTCCGGCAAGACGAAGCTGGTCGGCTGCCGGTTCAGGTAATCCAGTTCCGCCTTGTCCTTCAGCGCGGGGAACGACACGTCGATCGCGTAGATCTCGGCGTCCGGCCCCCGTATCGCTGCCGCCAACGCCGGGTCCTTGTTGTCCGCCATCGCCGCCGAATTCCGGATCTTGCGCATCGTGTTCCACCGGGCCGCCATGTCCTTCAGCAGTTCGACGGCCTCGAACGAATAGCGATCGATCGGAACGCCGCTCGACTTGAGCAGGATCTGCACGTTACCGGGCGGCGACTCCGATGCGTCCCATTGGGTCGGCGGCACGGAGAGCGAATTGACAATGAAGACGATGATCCGTTTCGCGCTGTCGAGCTTGGTCGGCATGCCGGCTTCCTGCATCGCCTCCAGGACCTCCAGCGCATCGAGCACGCCGCGCATGCCGACGTTGTCCGAAACCCCACCGTCCACCAGGTGCAGGTAGGGTCGCCTGGCGCCGTCGCCGAACTCGTTCAGCGACCTGAGCGAGCGGATCGCCCGTGCGGCCGGACGCGGTGGATTGTCGGTGTCGAGGAAGCGCTTCACCCACGGAGGCTGGGCCATGTTGCAGGTGCCGCCGTAGTTGTTGAGCGTGATCGGCGAGAGCACCACCGGCACCGCCGAAGAGGCCGCCGCCGCGCGCGACAGCGGCACGGCGTTCAAGTCCGAGCACAGGACGTCGAAGACGCCCTGCTGGAAGACCAGGCGGGCGCCGCTCGAAATGTCGGTCGCCGATGCCAGGATCAGCGGCCCGTTGCCGCGGTTCAGGTCACCGAAGGTGGCGTTGTTGAAGAGGAGCTCGTCGTAAAGCTCCGACGCCAGTTCGGAGCGCCCCCACCCCTGCGACGACAGCCTGGCCCAGTTGCCCGGGCTCAGCGACCGGGACACGATCGCGCCCTGGACGTCGCGTTTGAGAAAGCGCTGCTCGTAGTCGTCGAACAGCTTGTCGCCGTAGAGGCCGTAGGCCAACGCGGTGAAGCTGCCGCCCGATACGCCGGTGATAATGTCGACCTGATCGAGCAGACGGCCCTTTCCCTTCGGCGTGACGATCTCGGTGCGCCGAAGATACTCGAGGACGCCGTACGAAAACGCGGCGGCGCGCGTGCCGCCGCCCGAGAAGGCAAGGATGACCAGCGCATCCTTGTCCTTGACCTCCGCCTGGCGCGTCTCGAAGCGGTAGCCACTGCTGGCGTCGACCTGGGCGAGCGGCGGATTGAGCGGACGCGTGGCGCATCCGCCGAGCAGCAGCAGGGAGGCCGCAAATCCCCATCGGGCCAAGCGAAGTCCCTCTCGCAGGCGTTGAAAAGGCATCGTCATACAGGGTTCCGTCGGTAGATCGGTGGGTGGTCCATGAATCGTCAGCAGTGGCCCTTGGAACGAAGGGCGTTCGCGGCGAGACCCCGGTCAGGGTGTCGCTCTCCCCGCGAAGCATTCGAGCCAGCGTCGCTCCGAGATGATCGCGATGGCGTGGCCTGCCTGCTGCAGAGCCAGCGCGTCCTTGATCGTCTGCCCAAGGGGTGTTTGCGTCCAGTTCGGCGAGACCTTGGACCCGATGACGAGGTAGCGGACGTTCCGGCTGACGGCTGCTGCCGGCCACCCGCCGGCGCGTTCCAGAAGTCGCTCGCAGGCTGCCTTTGTTCCATGGAGGAACTCGCCCGCCAGACAGACCAGCGAGTCGCGCAGCGTGACCTCGATGGCGTTGTCCAAAGGAAGCGCGAATTCGGCCACGCCGTCCCGATCATCGAAAGCGAATTCCCCCGAAGCCAATTGCTTGAGCGTGGTCATCAGGTAGGCGCGCTCGTCCTCGCTCACATGGCCGTCCGCCAGGACCGTTTCGATGGCGCCGCTGACCGCATGGCCAGGCCACACTTGCGCGACCTCGGTGTGCTCGGCAAGCCACACCTTGAGGAACTCGATCTCCAGGTCGTGAAGATGACCATCCGCGACCATGGCCTCCACAATGCCCAGGAGCTGTTCGATGGCTTGTCGCATGGCTGGGTCTCCTGTCATGGCGTGGCCTCCGGGCCCCATCCCCCGCCAAGCGCCAGCAGGAGATTGACGCGCTGCACGCGCCGTTCGGCCTGCACGCGCAGCAGGGTGGAACGCGCCGCGAAAACGGCCATCTCCTGCTGCGTCACGGTGCGCTGATCGCGCGAGCCGACGCGATAGCGGGCGTTCTCGATCTCGAGTCCTCTTTGCGCCTCTTTCACCTGTCTGTCGAGGATCGGTTCTCGTTGCCGCAGCGTGGCCTCTTCCGAGAGGGCGGTCTCGACTTCGTTGAAGGCCTTCAGCGCCGTCTGCGCCCAGGCGGCGGTGGCCTGCTTCTGCTCGGCGCTGCGCGCCTCCACTTGCGCCTGCAGCGCACCGCCATGGAACAACGGCGCGACCAGCCCGGCACCGATGCTCGCGTTCGGGTTGTCGCGATCCTTCAGGACGAACATCTCGCTGGTGATCGAGGAGAGCCCCGCCGTCAGGGAAATGCGCGGCAGCCGGGCCGCCTGCGCCTCCTGCATGCGGTCGAAGGCCGCCGCCACGCGGCGCTCGGCGGCGACGATGTCCGGGCGCCGCTCGAGCAGTTCGGACGGCAGGCCCGCTTCGACCGGCAGGTCGATGCGCGGCCACGCGTCGATGGTCTTGAGCTCGGCGGCCGGATAGCGGCCCAGCAGGAGTTCGAGCGAACGCAGCGACTTCGTGTAGGCGAGATCGAGCTGACGTTCGGCGTCGAGATAGGTCTGCAGGGACGCCTGGGCCAGGACCACGTCGGACTCGCTCGCCGCCCCGATGCGCCAGCGCTGATCGGCGAGCGTGATCGATTGACGGCCGGCATCGATCATCTGGCGTGCCAGCTGGCGTTGCAGCGAGGCCTCGGTCGCAAGGAACCAGGACTTCGCGACGAGCGCTGCGATCGACTGCCGGGCCGCCGTCAGGTCGGCCTGGGTCGACGCATGCTGCTCTTCGGCCGCGCGCGTGGCGGAGCGCACACGGCCCCAGAGATCGATTTCCCACGAGGCCGAGATCAGCCCGCCGTTGAGGCCCGAGCCGTCGCCGCCGAGCTTGCCGCCGCGCCGGCCGATGAAGTCGATGGCGGGCAGTGCCTGGGCGCCGGCCGCCTTGACGCCCGCCGCAGCCGACTCGACCCTCGCGGCCGATGCGCGCAGATCGTTGTTGTAGTCCAGCGCCTCGGCGACCAGCCGGCTCAGCACCGGATCGCCGAAGCCCGCGATCCAGCCGTTGCGCACGCTGCCCGGCAGCGCGCCGGCCTTCCAGGCGGCCGGCGTCGGCGCGTTCGGCAGCGACTCGCTCGCGAGCGTGGCGCTGTCGGGCGGCGGCTTCAGCGCGCAGCCGGCGGCGCCGAGCCCCGCCAGCGTGAGCGCCATCCAGATGCGCAGGGAGAGCGTGTTCATGCGCGACTCAATGCAGCTTGAGGATCAGCACGTCGAGCTTCGCGCCGACACGCAGGATGATCTTGCGGATGATGTGGATCAGCGCCAGGTGCTCGGTGTAGATCGCCCCCTCGCCCACCGCGCCCGCAGCGAAGAACTCGTTCTGGTGCTTCGGGTCGACCTCGAACCTGACACCGAAGCGGCCCGGCGGGATCGCGGCCGTTCCGGTCGTCGGCAGCTGCGTCGAGTTCACCTGCTGGCCCTGGGCCTGCGCCCAGATGATGGATTCGACCTTGGCCTTGAAGATGTGGCCGGGCCGGGTCTTCAGCGAGAACTCGGCTTCGTCTCCGGTCGCGACCTGGTGCAGCTCGTTCTGCTGGTAGAGCGCGACGACCTGGTACTTGTTCTCGACGAAAGTCATCGCCGGCGTGATCGGAAACGCCGTCGTCATCGAGCCGGGCCTCAGCTGCAGGTTGATCGCCTGGCCGTCGGAGGGCGCGACGACGGTGGTCTGCGAGAGCTCCCACCTGGCGCTCTCGAGCTGCGCCTTGATCTGCGCAATCTCGGCCTGGTCGTCGTCGACGGTCGCCGACAGGCTGGCGCGCACCTGCGCCTCGCCGGCGATCGACGCCGCGAGCTGCGCCTGCAGTTCGAGCACGTTGGCTTGCGCCTGCTCGAGCGCGAAGCGATCGCCGGCGCCTGCCGCGACCAGCTGTCGGTTCTGCTCGACCCGCTTGCGCGCGAGTTCGAGCTGCGCCCGCACCGCGCCGGATTTCGAGGTCGCGGCATCGAGTTCCGCGCGCATCTTGCGCGTCCCCCCCTGTGCATTCGCCAGCTGGGCCTCCAGCGCCTTGACCTGCAACCGGTAGGGCGTCGGGTCGATCCTGAACAGCACGTCGCCGCGCTTGATCGGTTGATTGGGCTCGACCGCCACCTCGATCACCTGCCCCTTCACCTGCGGCACGATGTTCACCACGTACTTGAAGACCCGCACGTCGGCGCTCGACGGTGCGTAGATGTTGAGCAGCATGATCAACAGCGACATCGCGACGACCGGGATGGTCACCACGATCACCATCGCGATGTTGTTCCAGGGCAGCCACTTGAACTTGAAGAAGATCAGCCAGACGAAGAAGGCATAGATGCCGAGCAGGATCGCTTCCATTACGCGGTGATCCCTTCGGGCACTGCGGCAGCCTGGACCCTGCGTTGCTGCGCGGCCCGCAGGCGCTCGCGCACCAGCTTGAGTTCGGGCGTCAGCCCGCCGCGCTGCTCCAGCGTATTGAGTTCGTCATGAAGGTGATCCACGTGCTCGTGTTCGAGCTCGTCGCGGTGGGCCCGCTCGCCATGCTCGATGTAGAAGTCCTCGTGCTTCTCGGTGCCGAAGGCCATCTTGTAGCCGATGGGCCGCGTATAGGCCCAGAGCCACGCGATCGGCCACAGCAGCCCACCGAAGACGAGCGACAGCAGGCAGAGCGTATGGATCGCGGCCTTCTGCGGGTGATGGTTCTTCTCCGCGATCTTCTCGGGCATCACGTGCACGAGCCAGAACAGCGCGATCACGAGGACCGGCACCAGCCCCAGGACGACATAGGACATGACGTCGGCCATCGTGTCGAGCGCTTCGCCCTCGAGAAACGAGGCATGCGCAGGGAGGGCCCACCCCGATGACAGCACCAGGACGGTACTCAGACAGGTGCGTGGCGCAGCGCTGCGCGAGTCTCTGGAACATTCAAGAAGCGGATGCAAGTGCGATCTCCTGGTCGGGGGGGTAAATGTAACAAGAAGATCTTCATTGCAACCGGAATGGGCTACAGATGTTTCGCTCATTTGGAAGCAACGAATCGGTAGTTCGGCCTGGGAAGGCACGCCCGCAGAATCGGCCACCTCGTGCAGCTTGGCACGGCTTTCCGTTTGGCTCCCCATGAATTTCCAACAGCTGCGCTCCGTGCGCGAGGCCGTGCGATGCGGTTTCAATCTGACCGAAGCGGCCCATGCGCTTCACACCTCGCAGCCCGGCGTCAGCCGGCAGATCCGCGAACTCGAGGACGAGCTCGGCCTCGCCCTGTTCGCCCGCGCCGGCAAGCGCCTGACCGGACTCACCGCGCCCGGCGATCACCTGCTGCCGATCATCGAGCGCGTGCTGCTCGAAAGCCACAACCTGCGCCAGGCGGGGCAGGAATTCCTCGCACAGGAGAGCGGCTCGCTGTCGATCGCGGCCACCCACTCGCAGGCACGCTACGCGCTGCCGGTCGCGGTGCAGGAGTTCCGCGGCAAGTTCCCCAACGTGCAGTTGCACCTGCGCCAGGGCTCGCCCAAGCAGGTGGCGCAGATGCTGCTCGAGGGCGAAGCCGATGTCGGCATCGCCACCGAGGCACTGGGCGACTACCCGCAGCTGGTCGCCCTGCCCTGCTACCGCTGGACCCACTCGGTGATCGCGCCGCCCGGGCATCCGCTGCTCGACGGCCCGCTCACGATCGAAGGGCTGGCGCGCTTTCCGCTGGTCACGTACGACAGCGGCTTCACCGGCCGCACCCGCATCGACGAGGCCTTCGCCCAGCGTGCGATCAAGCCCGATTTCGCCATCACGGCGATGGACGCCGACGTGATCAAGACCTATGTCGAACTCGGAATGGGCGTCGGCATCGTCGCCGGCATCGCCTTCGAGACCGAACGCGACACGCAGTTGAGCGCGATCGACGCCGGTCACCTGTTCGGCATCAACCTGACCAAGCTGGCGGTGCGCCGCGGCAACTACCTGCGCGCCTACGTCTACGCCTTCATCGAGTGCTTCGCGCCGACGCTGTCGCGCGCGGTGGTCGAGGAGGTGCTGGGCAACAGCGTCGCCGAGGACACCTCGCCGCTCGATGCGGCGCTCGCGCATTGAATCAAAATTTCACCCTGGCTCAACGCCACTGCAGCAGCAGCGACCAGGGCTGGCGGCTCATGTGGCGGTCGACGCAGCCGGCCTGTTCGGCGCTGCAGCCCGCGGGCAGATAGCTCGGATC
>NZ_JBFUCI010000005.1:0-44054 GCF_056405335.1 Variovorax sp. P1_H12_2 | reverse complement strand
TCGCCAAGGAGCGCACGGACGTCGGCAAGGCCACCATCCTCGGCTTCATCGGCGTCACCGGCCTGATGGTGCTGGTGTCGATGCTGCCTTATGCCGTATTGCAGCGCGCCGACATCGCGGGCATGCGCCAGCCGTCGATGGCCAGTGTGCTCGAGGCTGTCGTCGGGCCCTGGGGCGCGATCTTCATCAGCATCGGCCTGATCGTCTCGGTGCTCGGCGCCTACCTGGCCTGGTCGCTGATCTGCGCCGAGGTGCTGTTCACCGCGGCCAAGACCAAGGACATGCCGGCGGTCTTCGCCAAGGAGAACAAGAACAAGGTGCCGGCCAACGCGTTGTGGCTGACCAACATCATCATCCAGCTGTTCGTGATCAGCACCTACTTCTCGACCGACGCCTTCGCGCTGATGCTGAACCTCACCAGCGCGATGTCGTTGATCCCGTACCTGTTCGTGGCGGCCTACGGCTTCATGATCTCCAAGCGCGGCGAGAGCTACCAGCTGCGCCCCGAGGAGCGCAAGCGCGACCTGATCCTGGCCTTGGTCGCGGTGGTCTACACGATCTTCATGATCTACGCCGGCGGCCTCAAGTTCATCCTGCTGTCGGCGGTGCTTTACGCGCCCGGCACGCTGCTGTACATCTGGGCCCGGCGCGAACAGAAGCTGACCGTCTTTTCGGCGGTCGAGTGGGCCATCTTCATCGTCGCGATCATCGGTGCCGTGGTGGGCATCCACGGGCTCGCGACCGGCAGCATCACCATCTAGTCACACCAACTGGATACACCGTTTCAGACATCGAATTTTTGGAGGTCATCATGGCGACTACGGAAGTGAAAGAGACAAAGTTTGGCGTGCACTCGGAAGTCGGGCAGCTGCGCAAGGTGATGGTGTGCGCGCCGGGCCTGGCCCATTCGCGCCTGACGCCGAGCAACTGCGACCAGCTGCTGTTCGACGACGTGCTGTGGGTCGAGAACGCCAAGCGCGATCACTTCGACTTCGTCACCAAGATGCGCGACCGTGGCATCGAGGTGGTCGAGAYGCACAACCTGCTGGCCGAGACGGTGGCGGTGCCCGAGGGCAAGAAGTGGATCCTCGACAACCAGGTCGTGCCCAACCAGGTCGGGCTCGGCTTCATCGACGAACTGCGCAGCTATCTCGAAGGGCTGGACCACCGCACGTTGGCCGAGACGCTGATCGGTGGCTTGTCGACCAACGACTTTCCCGAGTCGGTCGGCGGCAAGGCGCTCGCAGTCGTGCGCGAGGCCGCCGGTGCCACCGAGTATCTGCTGCCGCCGCTGCCCAACACGCTCTACACGCGCGACACCACCTGCTGGATCTACGGCGGCGTGACGCTCAATCCGCTGTACTGGCCGGCGCGCCACGAGGAGACCATCCTCACGACCGCGATCTACAAGTTCCACCCCGACTTCGCCGGCAAGGTCAACGTCTGGTGGGGCGACCCGACCGAGGACCACGGCCTCGCGACGCTCGAGGGCGGCGACGTGATGCCGATCGGCAAGGGCAACGTGCTGATCGGCATGAGCGAGCGCACCTCGCGCCAGGCCATCAGCCAGCTGGCGGCCACGCTGTTCAAGAAGGGCGCGGCCGAACGCGTGATCGTCGCGGCAATGCCGAAGATCCGCGCCGCGATGCACCTGGACACCGTGTTCACCTTCGCCGACCGCGATTGCGTGCTGCTGGCGCCGGACTTCATGAACCAGACCCGCACCTACTCCTATCGCCCGAGCAGCCATCCGAGCGGCGTCGAGCTGCATGCCGAGAACAAGCCCTTCGTGGACGTCGTGGCCCAGGCGCTGGGCTTCAAGAAGCTGCGCGTGGTCGAGGCCGGCGGCAGCGACTACCAGCGCGAGCGCACCCAGTGGGACAGCGGCGCGAACCTGGTCTGCGCCTCGCCGGGCGTGGTTTATGCATACGACCGCAACACCTACACCAACACGCTGCTGCGCAAGCAGGGCATCGAGGTGGTCACGATCGTGGGCGCCGAACTGGGTCGTGGACGCGGAGGCGGCCATTGCATGACCTGCCCGATCATTCGCGATCCGGTCGACTTCTGAGGGAAGGCCGGTCGCGAGGCCGGCGGGAACACACGGGCTGCCGCGAGGCGCCCGGACGATCGATCAACAGAGAGAGGAAGACAGCACGTGTCTGCTGCCCAACGCATTCGTAAATTGCCGAGCACCACGGCGCTGCTCGCGCTCGCGGCCGTGGTGTCGTTGTCGGCCTGCCGGCGTGCCGAAGAGGCCCCGGCCCCCGAGATCCGGCCGGTCCGGGCGATGACGATCGAGCGCCGCACGGTCGGCGACTCGGTGTCCCTGACCGGACGCGTGCAGGCGCAGAGCGAGGTCAACCAGTCCTTCCGGATCGACGGCCGGCTGATCGAGCGCAACGTGGACATCGGCGACCGGGTCAGGCCCGGCCAGCTGCTGGCCCGGCTCGACCAGATGAACGAGGACAGCAGCCTGCAATCCGCACGGGCCCAGCTGGCCGCGGCGCAGGCCCAGGGCGCGGAGGCGCGCAACATGTTCAACCGGATGCGCGACCTGCTGGCCGAGAACGCGGTCTCGCGCGCGTCCTTCGAGCAATCCGAGGCGATGCTCAAGGTCACGCAGTCGCAGATCAATTCGGCGCAGTCGCTGGTCGACATCGCGCAGAACCGCCTGAGCTACACCCGCCTGCTCTCCGACGTGGCCGGCGTCGTGACGGCGCGCGGCGCGGAGCCCGGCGAAGTGGTGGGGGCCGGCCGGATGGTGGTGCAGGTCGCGCGCGAGGGCGCGATCGACGCCGTCTTCGACGTGCCGGCGCAGATCAAGGACATCGCGCCGAGCAATCCCGACATCACGGTCGCGCTCGGCGGCGACCCGAGCGTCACGGCGGTCGGCAAGGTGCGCGAGGTCTCGCCGCGCGCCGACCCGGTCACCGGCACCTTCGCGGTCCGGGTCCGCCTGATCAATCCGCCCGCGGCCATGCGCCTGGGAAGCACCGTCACGGGGCGCATGAAGCTCAACACCGAGGCGGCGCTCGACATCCCGGCCAGTGCGCTCACGCGCAGCGGCGGGCAGACCGCCGTCTGGATCGTCGATACCAAGGCCGGCACGGTGTCGGCGCGCAATGTCGAGGTCCGCGCCTATGACGCGTCCCGCGTCCAGGTCACGAAGGGGCTCGCACCGGGCGACGTGATCGTCACGGCCGGCGCGCAGGCGCTGCGGCCGGGGCAGAAGGTCCGCTGGCTCGAGGCCGCGAAGTGATCGGCCCGAACCTGTCGGAGTGGGCGCTCTCGAAGCGCTCGCTGGTGGTGTTCCTGATGATCATCGCGGTCGTCGCGGGCACCTTTTCGTTCCTGAAGCTGGGTCGCGGCGAAGACCCGACCTTCACCTTCCGCACCATGATCGTGGCCGCGGGCTGGCCCGGCGCCACGGTCGACGAGACCCTGTCGCAGGTCACCGAGCGGCTCGAGCGCACGCTGCAGGAAACCCATCACCTCGACCGCGTGCGCAGCTACACGACGGCCGGCCAGACCACGATCTTCGTCGACCTGAAGCAGTCGACGCCGCCCGGCGAGGTGGCCGACATCTGGTACCAGGTGCGCAAGAACATCGGCGACATGCGCCAGACCCTGCCCTCGGGCGTGGTCGGCCCCTTCTTCAACGACGACTTCGGCAGCACCTTCGGCATCATCTATGCCTTCACGGCCGACGGCTACACCTTCCGCGAGCTGCGCGACCAGGTGGAGTCGGCGCGCTCGCGCCTGCTGCAGGTGCCCGACGTCTCGAAGATCGAGGTGCTCGGCGCCCAGGACGAGCAGATCTTCATCGAGTTCTCGACCGAGCGGCTCGCGGGCCTGCGGCTGGATTACGGCGCGATCGTGGCGGCACTGCAGCAGCAGAACGTGATCCGCCCGGCCGGCACCCTGCACACCGAGCAGGAGCGCATGTTCATGCGCGTCACGGGCGCCTTCGATTCCGAGCGCGACATCGAGGCGGTCAATCTGGTGCTGGGCGGGCGCAACATCCGCCTGGGCGATATCGCGACCGTGCGGCGCGGCTTCACCGATCCGCCGCAGCCGATGTTCCGCGTCAACGGCAAGCCGGCCATCGGCCTCGCGATCGCGATGCGCGACGCCGGCGACATCCTGGCGCTGGGCCGCAACATCAAGGCCGAGATGGCGGACATCACGGCCAACCTGCCGCACGGCATCGAGCCCACGCTGGTGGCCGACCAGGCCGTCACGGTCGACGTCGCGATCAACGACTTCATGGCCTCGCTGTGGCAGGCCATCGCGATCATCCTGGTGTGCAGCTTCGTGAGCTTGGGCATGCGCCCGGGGGCGGTGGTGGCGCTGTCGATCCCGCTGACGCTGGCGATCGTGTTCGCGGTCATGGACCTGGTGCACATCGACCTGCACCGGGTCTCGCTCGGGGCGCTGATCATCGCGCTGACGCTGCTGGTCGACGACGCCATGACTACGGTCGACGCCATGCTGAACCGGCTCGCGGCCGGCGACACCAAGGACCAGGCCGCGACCTTCGCCTACCGAACGCTGGCCGCGCCGATGCTGATCGGCACGCTGGTGTCGATCTCGAGCTTCGTGCCGATCGGCTTCGCGCGCAGCTCGGCGGGCGAGTACACCTTCTCGATCTTCGCCGTGGTGGCGATCGCGCTGATCGTCTCCTGGCTCGGCGCCGTGATCTTCGCGCCGCTGGTCGGCAAGGCGCTGCTCAAGACGCCCAAGGCCGATGCGGTGGTCAAGCCCAGCAAGTTCCTGAATGCCTTCAGCGGCTTCCTGAAGGGCGCGATCCGGGCCAAGTGGCTGACCATCGGGCTCACGCTCGCGGCCTTCGTGGCGTCGATGTTCCTGGTGCGCTTCGTGCCGCAGCAGTTCTTCCCGGCCTCCGACCGGCCCGAGCTCACGGTCGACCTGACCTTGCGCCAGAACGCCTCGATCTATGCGACCGAGGAGCAGGCCAAGCGCTTCGAGGCCCTGCTCAAGGACGACCCGGACGTCGACCACTTCAGCACCTACGTGGGCCGTGGCGCGGTGCGCTTCATCCTCACGCTCAACGCGCAGCTGGCCAACCCCTTCTTCGCCCAGGTGATCGTGGTCGCCAAGGACCTCGAGGCGCGCGACCGGCTGCAGCTCAAGCTCGAGAAGGCGCTGGCCGAGCAGTTCCCGGACCTCGTCGCGCGCATCTCGCCGCTGGAGCTCGGGCCGCCGGTGGGCTGGCCGCTGCAGTACCGCGTGATGGGGCCCGACAAGGACGAGGTCCGCAGGATCTCGCTCGAGCTGGCCGGCCTCCTCGGGTCGCATCCGCAAGCCCGGCATGTCAACTTCGACTGGATGGAGCCCGCGCGGCAGATCCAGATCCGGATCAACCAGGACGAGGCGCGCCAGCTCGGCATCAGCTCCGCCGCGCTGGCCGGCATCATGAACGCCACCGTGACCGGCACCCCGGTCACGCAGGTGCGCGACGACATCTACCTGGTCAACGTGGTGGCCCGGGCCAGCGCCGAGCAGCGCCTGTCGCTGCAGACCCTGAGCACGCTGCAGGTGCCCACCGCCAGCGGCCGGATGGTGCCGCTGAGCCAGTTCGCGACCTTCTCCGAAGAGCAGGAATCGCCGCTGGTCTGGCGCCGCAACCGGGTGCCGACGCTCACGGTGCGCGCCGACGTCATCCACGGCGCGTTGCCCGACACCGTGGTCGAGGCGCTGGCGCCCAAGATCGTCGAACTCAACGCCAAGCTGCCCAAGGGCTACAAGATCGAGACCGGCGGCCTGTCCGAGGAAAGCGCCGAGTCGAGCGCCTCGGTGTTCGCCGTGGTGCCGCTGATGATCGTGCTCATGCTGCTGAGCATGATGGTGCTGCTGGTGAGTTTCCGGCGCCTCGCCATGGTGGTCTGCGTGATGCCGCTGGGCCTGATCGGCGTGGTCATCACGCTGCTGGTCTTCAATCGGCCGCTGGGCTTCGTCGCCATCCTGGGCATCCTGGCGCTGATCGGCATGATCGCCAAGAACGGCGTGATCCTGATCGTCCAGATCGAGACCAACCGCGCGGAGGGGCAGGGCGTGCTCGACGCGGTGGTGTCTGCGGCCACCTCGCGGATGCGGCCCATGATGCTGACCTCGATCTCGACCGTGCTCGGCCTGATCCCGATCGCGCCCACGGTGTTCTGGGGCTCGATGGCCTTCGCGATCATGGGCGGGCTGCTGGTCGCCACCGTGCTGACGCTGGTCTTCCTGCCGACGCTGTACATGCTGGCGTTCGGCAACGAGAAACCCATGCCGCCAGCGGGCGCGGTCGAGCCGGCGTGAGCGGGCGGCTCCGGCTCATCGGTCGATCTCCATGCAGGTAGCCGCAACACCTCCCAAGCCCGTGGTGCTCGACCTGCATGTGGCCGAGCTGAGGCAACTGTTCAACTCGATGGATCCCGCGCCTTTCCGCAAGCGCGACCTCGATCCCAAGGCGCAGGCCTACATCGTCGAGTGGGCGCAGGAGGTCCCGGCCGGCCGGCCGCTGGACTTGGTCGTGCACGTCGATGCCGAGAGCGTCACGCCGGCCGATGCCGCGATGCTGAAGGAGGCCGTCGACGAGTACTTCCGCCAGCGTGCGCTGGCCACGTGGCGCGGCTTGCGCAAGATGTTCCGCACCGGCCGCATCAGCCTCCTGATCGGCGTGCTGTTCGTCGGCACGGCCGCCATCGTCGGCGAGTCGATCGCCAGCTTCGTCAGCAAGGGGCGCTACGCGACGCTGATCCACGACAGCCTGGTGATCGGCGCCTGGGTCGCGCTGTGGCGGCCGATGGAGATCTTCCTCTACGACTGGTGGCCGGTGCGCGCCGAGGCCCGGCTCTACGAGCGCCTGAGCGAACTCGACGTCCGCCTGGTCTGCGCCGGCGGCGGCACGAGGTCGACCGCATGAAGCCCGCTTTCGCAGCGCACGCGCGGCGCACCACGGCGCTGGTTCGCGGCCTGCTGTTTCTCCTGCTCTGGCTGGTGCTGATGCCCAGCGTCAAGCCGGCCGACCTCGGGGTCGGGCTGGTTGCGGTCGTCGCCGGCACCTTCGCCAGCCTGCGGCTGCTGCCGCCCGAGGCGGGCCATGTGCGGCTCGGCGCGCTGCTCGGTTTCGTGCCGCATTTCCTGTGGCAGTCGGTGCTGGCCGGTGTCGACGTCGCCCGCCGGGCGCTCCATCCGCGGATGCCGCTGCGGCCGGGCTTCGTGGTCTGTGCGATCAAGTTTCCGCCGGGCCTGGCGCGCAATGAATTCACGTCGATCACCAGCCTGCTGCCGGGCTCGGTGCCGGCCGGGGACGTCGAGGGCGGCGTTCTCTATCACTGCCTGGACATTGGCGAACCGGTCGCCGAGCAGATGGCCGAGGAAGAAGCGCTGCTCGAGAAGGTGCTGGTCGCGGGGAGGAGCCATGCATAGCTTCCTGCTCGGCGCCACTGCCTTCGTGCTGGCGATGGTCGCGCTCGGCTTGGTTTGCGTGCTGCGCGGGCCGGGCAATGTCGATCGCATGATGGCGGCACAGCTGTTCGGAACCGGCGGCATCGCCGCCTTCCTGCTGCTGGGCGCGGCGACCGCCGACGTCGGCGCGGTCATCGACGTGGCCCTGATCCTGGCGCTGCTGGCGGGCTTCGCCGCCATCGCCTTCGTCAAGGCCGGCTCGGCTGCGGAGCCGACCGACGCCGAGGACCGTCCGTGAACCTGGCCGCCGATATCTTCACCGTCGTGGCCGTGTCCGCCGGCGCCTTCTTCTTTCTGGCCGGCACGGTCGGCCTGCTGCGCTTTCCCGACACCTTCACCCGGCTGCACGCATTGACCAAGGCCGACAACCTCGGGCTGGGCCTGGTGGTGCTGGGCTTGCTGCCGCAGGCCGGCAGCGTGGGCGCGGCGATCAAGCTGATCCTGATCTGGCTGCTGGTGCTGCTGGCTTCGGCGGTGGTCTCGCAGCTCATTGCGCGCGCCGTGCCGCGCGGCGGAGCGAAGCCATGAGCCTTGCTCTCAACATCGCGCTGGCGATCCTGTTCCTGTCGCTCGCGCTCTGGACCATCGTGGCGCGCGACACCTTCGCGGCCGTGGCCGGCTTCATCCCTTATGGCCTGCTGCTCACGCTGGTGTGGCTGCAGCTGTCGGCGATCGACGTCGCGATGACCGAGGCCGCGATCGGTGCCGGCCTCACCGGCGCGCTGCTGATCGGCGCCGCATCGCGGCTGCGCAAGACCGAAGCGGCAGCCCGCGCCGAGCGGCCGGGCCTTCTCACGCGCGTGCTGGCCGCGATCCTGGCCGCGGCCGTCGCCGCGGTGATCGCCGCTTGCGTGCTGTTGCTGCCCGATCCCGGGCCCACGCTGGCGCCCGAGGTGGTGCAGAACATTGCCTCGACGGGTGTCGGCAACCCGATCACCGCGGTGCTGCTGGCCTTCCGCGCCATGGACACGCTGCTCGAGGCCGTGGTGCTGCTGTTCGCCCTGATCGGCATCTGGTCGCTGGCGCCCGACCGCTTCTGGGGCGGACGCCCGGGCCCGGCGCCGGTCGCCGACCCGAACGGCATCCTGGCCTGGCTGGCGCGCGTGCTGCCGCCGATCGGCATCGTGGTCGGGGTCTACATCCTGTGGGTCGGTGCCGATCATCCGGGCGGCAAGTTTCAGGGCGCCACGGTGCTGGCCGCGATGTGGCTGCTCGTCATGATGGCGGGCTTGCGGGACGCGCCCGCGGTCAGCGGGACCTGGCTGCGCGTGGCGCTGGTCGGCGGGCCGGCGGTGTTCATCGCGATCGGCCTGTTGGGCGCGTGGAGCGCCGGCGCCTTCCTGGCCTATCCGGGAGGTCTGGCGAAGCCGCTGATCATCGTGATCGAGGCCGCGCTGATGCCCTCGCTGGCGGTGACGCTGGCCTTGCTGCTGACCGGGGCGCCGCGAAGACCATGAACACGACGACTCTCTTCGGTCTTTGTGCCGCCGTGCTGGTGGGCCTCGGGCTCTATGGCCTGATCGTGAACCCGCAGCCGCTGCGCAAGGTGCTCGCCTTCAACCTGATCGGCAACGGCATCTTCCTGGTCTGCGCGGTCATCGCGCGCCGGGGTGCGGCCGCCGGGATGGGCGGCGACCCGGTGCCGCAGGCGCTGTTGATCACCGCCATCGTGGTGGCTTTCGCAGCTTCGGCACTGGCGGTCGCGCTGCTGCTGCGCCTGTTCGAGGAAACGGGCTCCGGCTCGCTGTCGGCCGAGGGCGGTGCAGCCGCGGCGAAGCCTGTGGACGGAGAGCCCTGAGTGCCGCTTTCGATGCCTGTGGATTTGACGACGACGCCCGGCGGCCTGCTGCTGGTGCTGGCAGTGCTGCTGCCCTTTGCCGGCGTGATGCTCGGGCTGGTGCTCGGCGGCCGCCATGCGCAGCGGGTGGCCTGGGCGACCATCGCCGTCGGGATCGGCGTGGTGGTCCTGATCGCCGATGCGTTGATCAGCTCCGGCGACGCGCTGGTCTACCTGCTCGGCGGCTGGGCGCCGCCCCTTGGCGTGGCGCTGCGCGCGGACGGACTGTCGGTCTGCATGATGGTGGTCGTGGCGCTGGTGATCGCGGCCATCGGCGTCTATGCGGGGGGCGACTTCGCAACGCCGGCCGGCGTGCGCGAGAAGCGCGGCCCGCTGACCTTCTGGCTGCTGCTGCTGGCCGTCTGGGGCGCGCTCAATCTGGTGTTCGTCAGCGGCGATGTGTTCACTCTGTACGTGGCGCTCGAATTGCTCACCTTCGCCGGCGTTCCATTGGTCAGCCTCGACGGCCGCGGCGAGACCTTGCAGGCGGCACTGCGCTACCTTCTGTACGCGCTGCTCGGCTCGATGTTCTATCTGCTCGGCGCCTTCCTGCTCTACGGCGCCTACGGCACGCTCGACATCTCGCTGCTGGCCGCCCGGGTCGGACCCGAACCGGTGGCGTGGGCCGCCGCGGCGCTGATGACCGCCGGGCTGCTGGCCAAGACCGCGCTCTTTCCGCTTCACCTGTGGCTGCCGCCCGCGCATGCAGGCGCTCCCGCGGCGGCCAGCGCGCTGTTGTCCGCGCTGGTGATCAAGGGCGCCTGGTTCCTGGTGGTGCGCCTGTGGGTCGACGTCTTCGCCGGCGTCGTGACGCTGCCCTCGGCGCAGCTGCTCGCGGCGCTGGGCGCCTCGGCGATCCTGGTGGGCAACGTCGTGGCCCTGCGCCAGGCCCGCCTGAAGCTGCTGATCGCCTACTCGACCGTGGCCCAGATCGGCTACCTGTTCCTGATGTTCCCGCTGGTCGCGGGCCTCGACGCCGCGCAGATCGACAGCGCTGTCGCGGTCACCGGTGGCTTGCTGCAGGCGATCTCCCATGCGACCGCCAAGGCCGCGATGTTCATGGCGGCCGGACTCATCTACAGCACGCTCGGCCATGACCGCGTCGCCGACCTGCGCGGCGCCGGGCGGGCCCTGCCGATGACCATGGTGGCCTTCGCGCTGGCGGGCGCCTCGCTGATCGGGCTGCCGCCTTCGGGCGGCTTCCTCGCCAAGTGGCTGCTGCTGTCGGCCGCGATCGCCACGGCCCAGTGGTGGTGGGTCGTCGTGATGCTGGCGGGCGGCCTGCTGACCAGCGCCTACGTGTTCATGGTGGTGGTGCGCGCGATGGCGCCGGCCGCGCTCGGCTGGGTGCCGAAGGCGCGCGTTCCGCGCTACCAGCAGGCGGCGGTGCTGGCGCTCGCGCTGTGCTCGTTCCTGCTCGGCGTGGCGGCGCTGCTGCCGGTCGACGTGGCCCAGATCGGCCGCACCGGCGGGCTGTCGATGGGGGCGCGATGATCGGTTCCGTCACGCTTGCCGCCGTGGTGTTCGAGGTACCGGTGCTGTTGCCGCTGGCGCTCGGCGTGCCGCTGCTGTTGCTGCTCGCATGCGCGTTCCCGCGGCTGCGGCGGCGCCTGCCGGCGCTGTTCGTGCTGGCACCGGTGCCGGCCCTGGCCGCGGCCTTGCTGGCCGGCAGTGAGCCCGAGCTGGTGCTGGGCAATGCCTTCTTCGCATTGACCTTCGCGCTCGATGTGCCGGGCGCGATGCTGCTGGCCGTCGCTTCGCTGCTGTGGATCTTCGCGGGCGCCTATGCCGCGCGCTGGCTGCGCGACCGGCCCGACCGCGATGGCGTCATCGTCTGCTGGCTGATGACCCTGACCGGCTGTGTCGGCGTCTTCCTGGCGGCCGACCTGATCGGCTTCTATTTCCTGCTCGCGGTGCTGAGCGTCGGCGCCAGCGGCCTCGTGCTTCAGGGCGACGGGCCCGATGCCTGGCGCGCCAGCGCTCTCTATCTCGGGCTCGCCCTGCTGGCCGAGGCCTTCCTGCTCGCCGGCTTGCTGCTGCTCGCCCAGGCCACGCCCGACGGCAGCCTGCTGATCCGCGACGCCGCGGCGGCGCTGCCCGGCTCGCCCTGGCGCGATCTCACGCTGCTGCTGCTGATCGTCGGCCTCGGCATGAAGGCCGGCCTGGTGCCGCTGCATTTCTGGATGCCGATCGCCTACGGCGCCGCGCCGATCCCGGCCGCCGCGGTGATGAGTGGCGCGGTGGTCAAGGCCAGCATCATCGCCCTGATCCGCTTCCTGCCGCTGGACGTCGCGCTGCCGGACTTCGGCCTGCCGCTGGCGGCGGTCGGCCTCTTCGGCGCCCTTTACGGCGTCGCGATCGGCCTCACGCAAACCCAGCCCAAGCTGATTCTTGCCTACTCCAGCGTCAGCCAGATGGGCTTCCTGGTGGCGGTGATCGGCATGGGCCTGGCCGCCGGAGACCCGGGCACCGCGCTGGCCGCAGCCTTCTATGCCGCACACCACCTGCTCGTGAAGGGCGCGCTGTTTCTCGCCGTCGGCGTGGTCATGCTGACCGGCCGCCGGCACCTGTGGCCGATGCTGCTGCCGGCCGCGGTGATCGCCCTGGGGCTCGGCGGCCTGCCGCTGACCGGTGGCGCGCTGGCCAAGTACGCGGCCAAGGACCTCATGGGCAGCGGCCTGGCCGCCACCGTGGCGGTCGTGTCGTCGATCGCCACCACGCTGCTGATGGTCCATTTCCTGCGACGGCTGAGTGCGGACACCGCCATCGACCCGGGCGCACGCGCGCCGGCCGTGCTGGTCGGGGCCTGGCTGGCGATGGCGCTGGCCTCGGTGGCGCTGCCGTGGGCGCTGTGCCTGGCACTGCCGCTCGGCGCGCTGCCCCAGGCGCTGGCGCCGTCCGCGTTGTGGGCGGCCCTGTGGCCGGTTCTGATCGGCGGCGCCATCGCGCTCGGCCTGGACAGCCTCGGCCGACACCTGCCGCGCATTCCGGCGGGCGATGTCGGCGTCGCGCTGGGCCGGCTCGGCGGCGGCGTCACGGCGGGAGGCCGTGCATTTGAAATGATCGACACTTTCGCGCGGCGCTGGGCCGTGGCGAGCATCGCATTGCTGGTAGTGTCACTGCTGTTCGGCTACGCGCTGATGGCGCTCGGCTGAAGGAGAACGAGATGAGGAAGTTAACGCTCGCAGCGGTTTGCGCCGCGGTCCTGGTCGGTCTTGCGGGTTGCACCGTCGGGCCGGACTTCGTGCGGCCGTCGGTGCAGTCGCCGACCGCATGGCGGATCGACTACCCGAAGGCGGCCGAGGTCGCCAACACGAAATGGTGGGAGCAGTTCGGCGACCCCGCCCTGAACCAGCTGATCGAGACGGCGCTGCGCGACAACCTGGACGTTCGCGTCGCGGCGGCACGCATCGACCAGTTCCTCGGCGCCCTGACCACCACCGATTCGCAGGCCTATCCGCAGCTCGGCTATGGCGCCGGGGCCGCCCGCACGCGGGCCAGCCGCGAAGGCCAGCCGCCGATCCCGGAGCCCGTCAGCAACTATTTCTCGCTGTATCAGGCGAGCCTGAACGCAACCTRGCAGATCGATCTCTTCGGCCGCGTGCGGCGCATGAGCGAAGCCGCCCAGGCCCAGGTCTATGCCAGCGAGCAGGCCCAGCGCGGCGTCGTGCTCACGCTCGTCACAGGCGTGGCGACCAGCTATATCGCGCTGCGCGCACTCGACCGCCAACTCGAGATCGCGAAGTCCACCGCCGCCAACTTCGGCGAGACCGCGCGCATCTTCGAGCTGCGCTTCAAGTCCGGCCTGGTGTCGCAGACCGAGGTGATGCAGGTGCGCTCCCAGTACCAGCAGGCGCTCACCGCGATCCCCACCTTCGAGCAGCAGATCGCGACGCTGGAGAACCAGATCTCGATCCTGCTGGGCCGTGATCCGGCGTCGATCCCGCGCGGGCGGACCATCGACGAACTGCTTGCGCCGCTGATCCCGGCAGGCCTGCCTTCCGACCTGCTGCAGCGGCGTCCGGACATCCTGGCGGCCGAGCAGAACCTGGTGGCCGCGAACGCCAGCATCGGCGTCGCTCGCTCGCTCTACTATCCGAGCCTCTCGTTGACCGGCGCCCTGGGCTCCACCAGCACCTCCTTCAGCAACTTCCTGACCGGTCCGGCCACCGCGTGGTCGGTGGTCGCGGGCCTGACCGGTCCGATCTTCACCTTCGGCGCCATCGAGGGGCAGGTCCGCTCGGCCGAGGCACAGAAGGCGCAGGCCGAGCTGGTCTACCAGCAGACCGTCCTGGGCGCCTTGCGCGACACCAACAATGCGCTGATCGGCACGCAGAAGAGCATCGAGGGGGTCGAGTTCCAGCGCGGGCGCGTCAAGGCGCTGCGCGAATTCGCGCGGCTGTCCAGGCTCAAGTTCGAGAACGGCCTGGTCGGCTATCTCGAGGTGCTGGTGGCCGACAACGAACTGTTCGCTGCCGAACTCGCCTTCGTGACCTTGCAGGCCAATCGCTATACGCAGGCGATCGGCGTGTACCAGGCGATGGGCGGCGGCTGGGTGGATGTCGCGGATTCGCAGACGCCGCGTCCGGTCGACATGGCGGACAGGCGCACGCGCTGACGGCATCGGCATGAACGAACGATTCCAGACGCTCGTCTACGGCACCGCGATCGCGCTGATGATCGGCTGGGTGTTCTACATCGGGCGCAACGTGTTCGTGCCGATCATGTTCAGCGTCTTCGTGGTCTACGTGATCCTCGGCCTGGCGCGCCTGATCGGCGGGGTGCCGCTGCTGGGGCCGGCCTTGCCGCAGCTGGTGATCTCGATCCTGTCGGTGCTGATCATCGCGCTCGGCCTGGGGCTGGTGGTCTACACCATCCTGGCCAACAAGGACAGCGTGATCGCCATGGCGCCGCGCTACCAGGAATCGCTGCTGGCGGCGGTGCAGCGGGTGGCGGTGCTGATGCGTGTCGAGGCGGAGCCGACATGGACCACGCTCCGGCGCGACCTGCTGGCGCAGGTGAGCCTGCAGCGGGTGGTCGGCTCGGCGCTGTCGTCGCTGTCGTCGCTGTTCGCCACCGTGATCGTGGTCGCGCTGTATGCCTGCTTCCTGCTGGTCGAGCGCGGCCGTCTCGACGTGAAGATCTCGGCCATCGCGCGCAGCCCGCAGCATGCGCAGCGCATCAAGCAGGTCATCGCCGACATCAATTCACGGGTAGGCATGTATCTGGCGCTCAAAACCTTCCTCGGCGTGCTGCTCGGCGCGCTGAGCTACGTGATCATGCGCCTGGCCGGCCTTGAATTCGCCGGCTTCTGGGCGGTGATGATCGCCTTGCTGAACTATGTTCCGTACATCGGCTCGTTCCTGAGCGTGGTGCTGCCGGGGCTGATGGCCGTGGCCCAGTTCGGCGGCGCCGGCGAGGCCATCCAGATCATGATGATGCTGGCCGTGGTCCAGTTCCTGATCGGCAACTTCCTGGACCCCTACATGATGGGGAACTCGCTCAACCTGAGTCCGTTTGCGATCCTCGTGAGCCTCGCCGTCTGGGTCGCCCTGTGGGGCGTGCCCGGCGCCTTCCTCGCGGTGCCGATCACCGCCATGATGACCATCATCTTCTCGGAGTTCCCCGGCACCCGTCCCATCGCCGTCCTGCTATCGCAGAACGGCAGGCCTTAGCTCTCCCCCAGGTTGTCCCGCACTTCGTGTCGGGACGCCCACCCCCTTCCGGGGGCGCAGCCGGCGGCCCGGCGAAGCCGGTTCCGCGGCTGCCCCCGAAGGGGCGCGCTCCGCGCAGCCGAAAAGAAGCACCACGATGGAGTTTGATTGGCCGGCGCAGCCAGGCCCGTTGGTGAAACACCGCGGATCTGGCTTTGCCAGTCCGCTGGTGTTGCCCCCGGTAGGGGGTGGGCGCCCGGACACGAAGTGCCGGGCAACCTGGGGGCGAGCCTATTGCGCCAGCTTTCAGAATATCGTGAACCTGCAGCAGGCGAGCGGATCGGCGCGCTGAAATGGACGCCGGCGTCACGCCCGTGCAACGCCGGCCCTTCAAGTTTTCCGCTGCGCCGCCGATATACGGTCAGCGCATGCCACCCGCCGTGTCGGTCGGGGCGGCAGGTCGCGACGAGGAGCCAGCGTGAATCCCAGGTCGGAGTACGACAGCCGCGGCACGTGCCTGAGGAAGGGGCGGGGATGACCTTGACCGGCTATGGCTACGATGCCTTCAAGGTCCTCGCCGTCGCCGCGCCGGTGGCCGGATTCGCGGCCGTCGCCCACGTGCGCGCGAGACGGCGCCGGCAGCAGGCGCGACGGATCGAAAGCGCGAGCCGCAGTTGCAGGAGCGTCTTCGTCGACGTGCCCGGACTGCCCGGCGCGGCCCCCGATTCGGTCTGCTTCGAACTCACGCCGCAACTGCTGGGCTGGCTGGCCGCCGCCCAGAGCGGATCGCTGAAGGGCATCGACACGCCCGATGCGGTGATGCTGGCCTTCGACGTCGAGGCGTCATGGACGGGTGTCCGGTTTGCCGGCGCCGGCGACGATCCGACCTCCCGCAGCCAACTGGTCGCGACCCGCGAACGCTTCTTCGTGCGCTCGGTCGAGACCGGGCGCAACAGCACGGCGATCTCGCTGCGATCGATGCTCGATGCCCATCGAAACCTCGCCGAGGGCCAGCCGCTCTATTGCTCGGTCGACGGCCTCATCGGCGCAACGCCGGTGCGGCGGCTGCGGATCGAGCCGGCGGCCGTGGCAAAGCAGTTCTATTGGGTGCGCGCGAACAACCCGGCGCTGCAATCGCGGCGACCGCGGAGTTAGGTAGGATCGGCGGCCGCCCCCCTGCTTCCAGGCGGCCTCGCAATTCAAGGACTCCGCATGACCACCCCCAGCTACCCCGACACCCGCCTGCTGATCGATGGCGAATGGTGTGACGCCGCGAGCGGCAAGACCCAGGACGTGATCAACCCGGCCACCGGCAAGCCGATTGGCAAGGTCGCCTTTGCGGCGATCGCCGACCTCGACCGCGCCCTCGACGCCGCCCAGCGGGGCTTCGAGGCCTGGCGCCGGATCCCGGCCAACGAACGCGCGGTCACCATGCGCCGCGCCGCCGCACTGGTGCGCGAGCGCGCACCCGAGATCGCCCGCATCCTCACGCAGGAGCAGGGCAAGCCTTTCGTCGAAGCGCGTGGCGAGGTGCTCGCCGGTGCCGACATCATCGAATGGTTCGCCGACGAAGGCCGCCGCGTCTATGGCCGCATCGTGCCTTCGCGCAACCTGGCGGCGCAACAGCTGGTCATGAAGGAGCCGCTGGGCCCCGTGGCCGCTTTCACGCCCTGGAACTTCCCGATCAACCAGATCGTGCGCAAGCTCGGCGCGGCGCTGGCCAGCGGCTGCTCTTTCCTGGTCAAGGCACCGGAAGAAACGCCGGCCTCGCCGGCCGCGCTGCTGCAGGCCTTCGTCGATGCCGGCGTGCCCAAGGGCGTGGTCGGCCTGGTGTTCGGCGATCCGGCCGAGATCTCGAGCTATTTGATCCCGCATCCGATCATCCGCAAGGTCACCTTCACGGGGTCGACCCCGGTGGGCAAGCAGCTCGCGGCCCTGGCCGGCCTGCACATGAAGCGCGCCACCATGGAGCTCGGCGGCCATGCCCCGGTGATCGTGGCGGCCGACGCCGACGTCGAACTGGCCGTGAAGGCCTCGGGCGGTGCCAAGTTCCGCAATGCCGGGCAGGTCTGCATCTCGCCGACCCGCTTCCTGGTGCACAACAGCATCCGCGACGCCTTCGCCCAGGCGATGGTGAAGCATGCCGAGAGCCTGAAGCTCGGGGACGGCCTGGCCGAAGGCACGACGCTCGGCCCGCTGGCCAATGCGCGCCGCCTGAGTGCCATGGCCAAAGTGCTCGAAGACGCCCGCGCCACCGGCGCCAAGGTCGCCACCGGTGGCGAGCGCGTCGGCAGCAGCGGCAATTTCTTCGCGCCGACCGTGCTGACCGATGTGTCGCTCGAGGCCGACGTCTTCAACAACGAGCCCTTCGGCCCGATCGCGGCCATCCGCGGCTTCGACTCGCTTGACGAGGCGATCACCGAGGCCAACCGCCTGCCTTTCGGCCTGGCCGGCTACGCGTTCACGCAGTCGATCAAGAACGCGCACCTGCTGTCGCAGCGCATGGAAGTGGGCATGCTGTGGATCAATCAGCCGGCCGCGCCTTCGCCCGAAATGCCTTTCGGCGGCATCAAGGATTCCGGCTACGGATCCGAGGGCGGACCGGAGGCGATGGAAAACTACCTGAACACCAAAGCCGTTTCCATCATGGCGGTATAGGGCTCGCCCCCAGGTTGCCCGGCACTTCGTGTCCGGGCGCCTCGAGTCGCTGCCAGAGGCAGCGGCTCTTCGGGCCGTCCAAGCCTGCGCGGGCAGGCTTGGAGCCGCGGCCCTCAGCCCCCGACCAGGGGCAACACCAGCGGCCCGGCGAAGCCGGTTCCGCGGTGTTTCACCGACGGGCCTGGCTGCGCCGGCCACGTTGACGAGCGGCATTTCTTTCCTGGCCGGACGGGGACACAATGGCGGGCATCATGCAAAACGCTTTGCTTCGCCGGGTCGTTCTGTGTCTTTGCCTGCTGCTGCTCCTGCCCGCCGTGGCCTGGTCACAGCAGCTCGGCAGCGCCGCGGCGCTGCAGGCCAAGTTCAGCGCCGTCCAGTCGCAGTTCGACAAGAACGTGTTCGGGCGGCCGCTGGTGCTCGAATCGAGCGAGGCCTCGGGCCAGTTGAGCGGCGACATCTTCGCGCTCGTCGATCATCCCTTCGAGCAGGTCAGCGCCTCGCTCAGCAAGCCGGCGGTGTGGTGCGATGTGCTGATGCTGCATCTGAACACCAAGCATTGCGCCGTGCGCGGCGGTGGGGCGGCGACCACCCTGGCGGTCTCGGTTGGTCGAAAGTTCGACCAGCCGCTGGGGGACGCGCAGCGCATCGACTTCGTCTGGCAACCTGCGACCGTATCCGCGGACTACCTCAGCGTGCGCCTGAGCGCCGACAAGGGGCCGCTGTCGACCCGCGACTACCGCATCGAGTTCGAGGCGACGCCCCTGCCCAACGGCAAGACGTTCATCCACATGGCCTACGCCTATGCCTACGGCACGGCGGCGCGGATCGCGATGCAGGGCTACCTCGCGACGATCGGCAGCGACAAGGTCGGCTTCAGTACGAAGGACAAGGACGGATCGGGTCAGCCGGAACTGGTCGGCGGCGTGCGCGGCGTGGTGGAGCGCAACACCATGCGCTACTACCTCGCGATCGACTCCTACCTCGACGCGCCGGCCGAGGCCCAGTTGCAGACGCGCCTGGCGCAGTGGTTCGACAGCACCGAGCGCTATGCGCGCCAGTTGCACGAGGTGGAGCGCAGCGACTACCTCGACATGAAGCGCAATGAATACAAGCGAATGAAGACCCAGTAGGGGATCATTTTCTTGGTCCGCGCCCGCTCCTGAGCATCTCGCCGCGGCTCTTCTGCAGTTCCGCCAACCGCTTGAGTTCGGCGGCGCAGTCCGCCTGGGTCGCGACCAGCACGACGGGGCTGCGTCGCAGCGCCGTGACGGTCTTCTCGACCTGTACCGGGTCGCGGTGCTTGGTGACCAGCCCTGCTGAGACCGCGGCCCTGGACTGCTTGTAGAAGGCCTTCTCGAAGGCCGGTGAGCCGCAACGCGCGGCGATCACGCGATAGTCCGCCTCCTGCTGCTCGCCGGAGATCGGCACCACGGCGTCCGCGGCCTGCTGGGCGCTTGCCGCCAGGGGCACGGCCATGACGACGGCTGCCAGCATGGCTGCGAGTTCGAGTTGTTGTGTCTTCATAAGTCCCCCTGCTGGCTGGAAATGCATCTGTCTCACGCTTCATGGTACGGCGGCGCCGGCCTGCTGTCTTATCGGCAATAGGTGCCGTTGCGGGAAGTGCTCACAAGAATTGAAACTTCGGCGAAAACCCCGATTGCCCGAAAGGGCAGCAGGCGTTGCCCGTTGGGCCAATTTGCAGCTTTTGCGGACGCACCCAAGATCGGTTCGTCGCCTACAGTGCCATGCCGGCCTTCATGAGGATACCGAAATGTTGATCGCGGAGCGCCCGATCCGGGTTGCCATGGCGGCGGCATCGTTGGCAGCCTGTGGGGCCTGGGCGCAGGACGACTCGAACCTGCAGAAGAAGCTCTCGAACCCGATCGCCGACATCGTCACGCTGCGGGTCCGGCCCGAAGGCTTCGTGCCGATGAACTTCGTTGTCGGCGCCGGCTACAACGTGATTCGGCCTGACAATGCCTCCGACTGGTTCGTCCGGTTCCAGATCAACTTCGTTCTCCCCAAGTAAGGACTTTCGTCATGCGAACGAGCGACACATTGAAAGGGCTGGCGATGGCCGTGGCGGTGGCCGCCGCAGCCTCGGCAGCGGCCACCCCGTTGAGCATCTACAACTCGATGCGCGACACGCCGATCACCAAGTTCGGAAAGGCCGACATGGATCTGATGAAGAAGACCATCTACGGCACGCTGAACACGGGTGCGGACGGCGTCAAGGTCAGCTGGGACAACCCGGCCACCTCCAACAGCGGCAGCATCACGCCGGCCGAGGATCCGAAGGGCCGCGCCGGGTGCCGGCTGGCGCATATCGAGAACCGTCACAAGACGATGCTCGGCGCGGGCGGCTACATCTTCTGCAAGAACACCAAGTCCAAGACGCCGCCGTGGGAACTGGTGGAGCCATGGACGGGCGGCTGATCTGCGGGCGACATCCTGTCGTCGGATATGAATAAGGAGTAGCGTTCATGCCTTTGCTGCGGGTCCTGCTTTTGCTTCGGGGCGCGTTCGGCGCGATGTTCGCGCTGGTCATGCTGTTGGCGCCGGTATCGTCGATGGCGCAGATGCTCGGGCGCAACGGCACCTTCGCTCTGGTCGACGGGCTTCTCGCGCTGGCAGTGGCCTTCGCGCTCTCCAAGGTGCCGCGCTTCAACTGGCTCTTCGTGCTGGTGCTGGTCGATGCGCTGATCCGCCTGGCGATCGGCGCGGTGGCCCTCGCCTATCCGGACATCGAGGGCCGCATCCTGGGCTCGGTCGCCTTCTTCGGCGGCATCATCACTGCCTGCATCGCGCTCGGCGCGGCCGGGCTGGCCTACGCGCTGGCAGGCCGGCGAGTGTCGTTGGCCCCGCGCGGCGGCGGGGTCGTGCCCGTGCTGGTCGTGAGCGCCTGCACGCTGCTGTTGGGCATCGGCCTGCTGTTCGGCTTCGGAACCGCCGACGGGCGCCGCCTGCTGATCGGCGCCTTTGCGCTGGCGGTGGGCCTGTCCTTGCTGGTGACCGGCTTTCGGCTGAAGAATCCCCAGTCCATCACTTGAAGGAGCGAGGTAGATCATGAAGACTTTTCTGTCCCGTATCGCGGCTTTCGTCCTGGTCCTGACGCTGGCGGCCTGCGCCGCGCCCGGCTCGCAGTCCGGATCGATGACGATCCGCCAGGGCGTCATCGAGCAGATCACGCCGACGCAGATCCAGAGTTCGCAACATACCGGCGTGGGCGCGGTCGTCGGCGGCCTCGCGGGCCTGGGCATCGGCAGCCTGATCGGCGGCGGCACCGGACGCGATGTGGCGATGGTTGCAGGCGCCATCGGCGGCACCATCGCCGGCGCGGAGGTCGCGAACCGGTACTCGCAGCCGATCGCCGGCCAGCAGATCGTGGTGCGCACCAACAGCGGCGTGCTGGTCTCGGTGACGCAGCCGACGGGTCCGGTGCTGCGCGTCGGGCAGCGGGTCTACATCGAAGGCAGCGGCGAGGGCGCCCGCGTCCTGCCCCAGTAGCCGCTCAGGGCAAGGGCAGGGTGGGCGGAACGGTCTTCATCAGCTCCGTCCTCTTTCAGGATTGCGCCTGCTCGGCGCGCACGACGCAGCGGAAACCCAGGTGGCAGGTCGAGGTGTCGATCGGCTGTGCCATGCGGGCCGCCGGCCGGTAGCGGTGGCAGTAGTTCGGTGCGCACAGGTGCGACCCGCCCTTCATGACGCGCCGCGGGATGCGCACTCCGGGCGTTCGCGGGTCGTAGCTGCCCTCGACCGGGCCGCCGCGCGGGTTGTCCAGCGTGCAGCAGGCGTGGGTGATGCGGCCGTGTTCCTGGTACCAGTCGGTGGTCCATTCCCAGACGTTGCCCGCCATGTCGTAGAGACCGTAGCCGTTGGGCGCGAAGGCGCCGACCGGCGCGGTCCACTCGTAGCCGTCCTCGAGCAGGTTCTGCCATGGAAACTGGCCTTGCCAGGTGTTGGCCATCGACCGGCCGCGCACCTTGAATTCGTCGCCCCAGCAGTATTCGGCGCCCTCGAGCCCGCCGCGGGCCGCGAACTCCCACTCGGCCTCGGTCGGCAGCGACTTGCCGGCCCAGACCGCGTAGGCCTCGGCGTCCTCGAAGGCGACATGCACCACCGGATGCTTCCACAGGCCCTGCAGCGAACTGCCGGGTCCGCGCGGATGGCGCCAGTTGGCGCCCCGTTGATAAGTCCACCAGTTGTGCGGGTTGCCCATGTCCACCGGTCCCGCGGTCTTCTGGAAGACCACCGAGGAGGGCGCGAGCAGTTCGGGGTCGGCGCCGGGGTAGTCTTCGGCCCGGGCCGGACGCTCGGCCAGCGTGACGTGGCCGGTCGCATCGACGAAGCGCTTGAACTCGGCGTTGGTCATGGTGTGGGTGTCGATCCAGAACCCCTTCACCGCCACCTTGTGCACCGGCGCTTCCTCGGGATAGTGCCGGTCAGATCCCATCAGGAAACTGCCGTCGGGGATCCACGCCATGGCGGGATGCGGGGCGGTCTTGGGGGCGGCGGAGGAATCGGACATGGGCGGCATGGCTGAAGATTAAAGGAGTCGTCTGCCGGCATTGGCCATCGAGCCAAGGAGATGCCCGGGTGCCCTTCGGGGCAAGTGGGTCCAAGTTCCGCGCAGGTGGGTGGCGGGTCTTCGCTTTCAGGCGCCGGCGTGGCTGGCGTCGCCGGGTGACATGCCCAGCTGCCCCACGGCCCGGACGAGGTCGGCCAGCGAACTCACCTCCATCTTTTCCATGACGTGCGCGCGATGGGCCTTGACGGTGCGCTCCGCGGCGCCGAGCTGGGCGCTGATCTGCTTGTTGAGCGAACCGTTGACCACCATTTCCATGACCTGCCGTTCGCGCGGACTGAGCCGGGAGTAGCGGGTCTGCAGCGCGCACAGCCGTCGCCGCGCCTGGCGCCGGGCGGCATCGTCCTGTATGGCCTTGCCGATGACCGACAGCAGGGTCTCGCCGTCCACCGGCTTGAAAAGAAAATCCGCGGCGCCGGCCTTCATCGCGCGCAGCGTTTCATGCACCGTGGCCTCGGCGGTCACGAAGATCACGGGCAGGGGTTCGGGCTGGCTGGCGATCATCTCCTGCAGATCGAGCCCGCTGGGACCGGGCATGTGGATGTCCAGCACCAGGCAGCCGGGTGCGCTGCCGATGCCCTCGAGGAGCATCTCGCCGACCGAGCCGTACTCGGCCACCTGATGGCCAGCCTCGCGCAGGAGCCGCTGCAGCGCGCGCCGAAACGAGACGTCATCGTCGATCAGCCGAATCGTGGGAGTTTCACCGTCAGTATCCGAAACCATCAACTTGCCCATTCCTAAACCTCCAGAGGCCGCTCCACGTTCACCGCGCTCTCGCTCCATCGGCGGGGCCCGATTCGCCGACGGCGAAGGTGCATTGAACACGGAGCCAAGGGGCGTGACAAGCTGCCCTTTGGTGTAAGTGAACCTTCAATGATTATGAATGTAGTTAATTCGCTTTACGAAATTGTGAATTCCGAACCATAAGGCGAAAAAAAGCCGGCCCCGCTTTCGCCGGGCCGGTTGTTTCTGCGAGCCGCGAATTACAGGGCGGCTTGACGCGTCGTGCGGATGCGGGCACCGCCGAATTGCGACGGAATCACGCTGCCGGCGAAGGATTCGCGGCGCACGTTCTGGTTCGGGGCATGGGCGGCGGCAACGGCTTCCTCGCGCACCGACGCGCGGTCGCGGGTGCTGGCGATGGTGGTCACGCCGCTGGAATAGCCTTCGGCGTAGGGATTGGCGTTGCGGGCAGCGACCGCGGCCTGGGCGCTCACTTCGGCGCGGCTGCTGGCAGAGGTCAGGGCGTGCACGCCTTCATAGATTTCGGCATGGGCACCGGCGGCGGCGAGCAGCGAAAGGGCGGCGGCGGCGAGGATCTTCGAGGTCTTCATTGGATTTCTTTCTGGCTTTGGTTGAACGGGCCGGACCGTTCTTGCGATCCGTGCGGGCAAGTCTAGCCTGGCACATAGGTAAAAACCCRCATAAAAAAGAATCGCACTGTTGCCAAAGTCGAAACAATGAGAAGAAATTTCGGCGCGTAGCCGCCGAAAAGCGGGGGCTTTCGCGTACTACCGCCAATCGCGGCCGCTGCGGGTGCTGCGCTGGGGCGCGGAGGTCCCCCCGCTCAGCGCGTCCAGAACGGGCGCAGATCCGCGACCTTGGCGAGCGCCTTGCGGCACTGCGCGGCGCTGGCGGGCTGGTTCGCCGCCAGCCAGCCGACCGCGAACCAGGCTGCGCCGTCGTAGGCGGCGCCGTCGCGGCAGGCGGTCATCGCCATCTGGGCGTCGTTGTGCGCGCCGAGCGCATCCTGCGCCGGTTCCAGTTGTTCCAGAAAGCGCTGCGCGGCGCGCCGTCCGAACAAGGAGGCCGCGAACTCGCCCAGGTAGCGCAGCCGCTTCAGGCGCTTGCGCACGCGGTGCTGCTTGGCCGGCTCGAGGCTGTCGAAGCGCTTGCCGTCTCGCAGCACCTGCCGATGCAGCGTCGAAAGCCGGAGCCGGAGCGCCTTGCGTGCGGGTGTGCCTTTCTTCGCAGGCTCGCCCTCGGCGCCGCTCGGAAGGKCGGCGGCGATCAGGTCCATCAGGACCGCCTGGAAGCTCGGCGCCCGGACCACGGTCTTCGATTCTGGGATCTCGCCGGACGCCTCCTCGAACTCGAAGGGCGGTGCCCCGTGCGCCAGCATCTGCGGCTGCACCACCCGCAGCAGGTGGTCGCGATCGCGCTGGCGGCCGAGCGCGCGGAAGGTATCGGCCAGCACGGGCTCCCATGCCGGGTCGATGGCCGGCGCGAAGTCGGCCATCTCTCGCAGCGCGGTGCGCAGCCGCCGGATGCCGACCCGCAATTGATGCACGTGCTCGGGATCGGGACTGCCGGCCGCGACCTCGCTGGCGTTCGGAAGCATCTGCGCCAGGCAGCTGTCGAGCACGGCGCGAAACACCTGCGGCCCATCGGCATCGGCGTCCAGCTGGGGCGCCCGGGCCTTGGTCGGCGGGCCGTAGGCCTGGCCTCGCGCCAGCCGCTCGCCATGCTCGGACTTGGACACGGTGTCGAGCCAGAGTCCGTAGCGGCCGCGCCAGCGGCGGGCCAGCTCGAGCATCGACGAAGCGCTGCCGAGCTTGAGCTCGATCTCGAGTTCGCACAGGGGCCGCGAGCGGTCGCCGCTGCGCACTTCACCGACATCGAAGGCCAGTTCGACCAGCGCGTCGCCGCTGCGCATTTCGCGCGTGGTGCGCCAGACGTCGGTGCCGTACAGCGGCATCAGCTCGGCCTCGGCCGGGTCGTGCCCGGCCTGTCGCAGGGCCTGGGCGATCCGCTCGCCGACCGGCGTCCCGTCGTGCCGACCGATCAGCGGCAGCGGCACCTCGCTGGCCCGCACGGGCGGCAGCTCGACGTTGTGCTCCAGACGCTCGACCGGGCTCGCACCCGGAGCCTTGGCGGTCTGCATCCAGGCGCCGTCTTCCTTGCGCACGCGCAGCACGATGTGCCGGGCGGCCAGTGCGCCGTCCGCCGTGTCGTAGTAGCGGGCACGCAGCCGCGCGCGGTGGGAACGTCCCCGCGCGACAGCCGCTTCCACCGCGGCCCGGTTGGGCGCGTCGACCTGGAATTTGAGCTCGAACTCTGTCACTGGGCCACTCGGTGACCTCAACGCGGATGGCGCCGGTTTCACTCCTTCAGTTCGCTGACCTGCAGCGACAGATCGTACAGCTTGGACTTGCTGGCGTAGTAGCGGTCGAGGCGCCATTCCCTGAGGATGTCCATCGCCAGCTGGAAGCTCTTGTAGTCGAGTTCATAGAGCGYGACCAGCTCGAAGCTGGCCTCGGATTCGAGTGCCAGCACCAATCGGGCGAGGATCTTTGCAGACGCGTTGGCCGGGTCCGTTTCGATGAATCGGCGGGCGACCTTGATGGCGTTCATAGGGAAACCTTCCTCCTTTAGTACATTCCCCTGACTATAGCCAGCGTCTGCAGGTGCTTTGTGACAGTCTCATGGCAGGCATGGGGCGGCCTGCCCTGCCATTGTGCCCTCAGCGAACCGGCGTTTCGGCCTGGCGAATCACGCCGCCGCCCAGCACGCTGCCGGTCAGGGTGGTCGAAGCGCCTCCCATGACCCGGGCCTCGCAGGCCTCGTGGTCGCTCTCCGGCTGCCGGGCGCAGCGCGCGAGCGCGTTCTGCTGCAGAGTGGCCGCATCGGGCGCGGGGAAGCCRCCTCGGCGGGCCGTCTCGGCTGCTGCGCCTCGTTCACGCAGGCACGCGGCCTTGTCCTGCAGCATGCCGTCGCAGGGCAGCGAGCCGGGAGGCGATCCGGCGGCGAAGGCGGCCGATGCGCCGGCGAGGCTGCCGGCGGCCAGCAGGGCGGCGACACAGGAATGCAGTGCGGTGTTCATGGTGACTCCTTGTCCATGGTGGCGCGGACTCGCGCCACTCCAGGCCCTCAGTCTGTGGCCCGATGGAGAAGGAAGCGTGTGGGACGGAAGGGCCGGGCGCGAGCGCACGAAGGCGCACCTTGCTGTCGGACAGAGCCGACCGCTGCCGGACCAGGGGCTCAGGCCGGCGCCGGGCCGCCCCAAGGCGGCCTGCGGCCCCCTCGGGGGGGGCAGCGACCCACACGAAGTGGGGGAGCGTGGGGGCCATCCAGGCCGGCGCCGGGCCGCCCCRAGGCGGCCTGCGGCCCCCTCGGGGGGCAGCGACCCACACGCAGTGGGGGAGCGTGGGGGCCAATTACCCTGCAGCGATCCGTTTCGACAGGTGCGCCAGCGCTTCCTCGACCTGGTCGACCAGGATCAGCGACAGGTCGCCGGGCTGCAGCCGGGCCAGGGCCGCGTCGATGGCGATGAATTCGCCGCGAATCTCGTCGATGAAGCGGGTGCGCTCCGCGCCCTCCAGCCCCTGCCGCAGCAGCGCCATGACCTCGCCGTCGGCGCGGCCGCGTTGCGCCGCATCCTGGTAGAGGATCACGTCGTCGAAGGCCTGGCCGAGGATCGCGGTCTGGTCGCGGATGTCGCAGTCGCGCCGGTCGCCGGCGCCGCTGATCACGACCGAGCGCTTCTTCGCCGGCATGGTGTCGACCGCGGCGACCAGCGCACGCATGGCGTCGGTGTTGTGGCCGTAGTCGGCGATCACGGTGGCGCCGCGGTAGTCCATCACGTTGAAGCGGCCGGGCACGCCGGCGGCGTCGTTCTTGAAGCTCGCGAGGCCGCTGCGGATCGTGTCCCAGTCCAGGCCTACGGCCCAGGCCGCGGCCACCGAGGCCATCACGTTGTCGACCTGGAAGCCGATGGTGCCGTTGCGCGTGATCTGCACGTCGCGCAGCGGAATGCGTTCGCGCCAGGAGCCTTCGGCGGCCACCACCGCGTCCTGGTCGACGTAGACGGTGCGCTTGCCCTGGGCGCGGTGCGTGGCCATCACCGGATGCGTGCGGTCGGCAGCGAAGAAGATCACGCTGCCGGGACAGGTGGTCGCCATCGCGGCCACGTTGGGGTCGGTGGCGTTGAGCACCGCGTAGCCGCCAGGCGCCACGTTGCGCACGATCACGCGCTTGAGCACGGCCAGGTCTTCGACGGTCGTGATGTAGTTCAGGCCGAGGTGGTCGCCGCTGCCGATATTGGTCACCACCGCCACCTGGCAGCGGTCGAAGCCCAGGCCTTCGCGCAGCACGCCGCCGCGCGCGACTTCGAACACCGCGGCATCGACGTCCGGATGCAGCAGCACGTTGCGCGCGCTCTTCGGGCCGCTGCAGTCGCCGCTGTCGGTCTGCCGGCCGTCGACGTAGACGCCATCGGTGTTGGTCATGCCRGTGCGCAATCCGCTGCCGGCGAGCAAATGGTTGATGAGGCGCGCGGTGGTGGTCTTGCCGTTKGTGCCGGTCACGGCGACCACCGGGATGCGGCCGTCGTCGCCGTGCGCGAACAGCGTGTCCATCACCGCCTCGCCGACCGCGCGCCCGCGGCCGAAAGAAGGCGAGATGTGCATCCGCAGGCCGGGCGCGGCATTGACCTCGACCACGCCGCCGTGCTGTTCCTCGAGCGGACGCAGCACGTTCTCGCAGACCATGTCGACGCCGCAGATGTGCAGGCCGACCATCTGGGCCGCATCGATCGCGCGTGCCGCCACTTCCGGGTGCACGGTGTCGGTCACGTCGGTGGCGGTGCCGCCGGTGGAGAGATTCGCGTTGTTGCGCAGCACCACGCGCTGGCCGAGCGTCGGCACGCTGTCGGGCTTCAGGCCCTGCGACTCGAGGCGGCCGATGGCGATGTCGTCGAGCCGGATCTTGGTCAGCGAGGTCGCGTGACCTTCGCCGCGGCGCGGGTCCTGGTTGACCCCTTCGACCAGTTCGCGGACCGACTTCACGCCATCGCCGATCACCTGCGGCGGATCGCGGCGGGCCGCGGCCACCAGCCGGTCGCCCACCACCAGCAGGCGGAAGTCGAAGCCGGGCAGGAACTTCTCGACCATGACCTCGCCGTAGACCGCGGCCGAGTCGTAGGCGGCGAGCAGTTGCTCCTGGGTCGTGATGTTGACCGTGACGCCCTTGCCCTGGTTGCCGTCCTGCGGCTTGACCACCACAGGCAGGCCGATTTCGAGCGCCGCGGCCCAGCCGTCGGCGGCGTCCGCCACCGGCCGGCCCAGCGGCACCGGCACGCCGGCCGCATTGAGGAGCTGCTTGGTGAGTTCCTTGTCCTGGGCGATTGCCTCGGCCACGCCGCTGGTGCTGTCGACCTCGGCGGCCTGGATGCGGCGCTGCTTCGAGCCCCAGCCGAACTGGACCAGGCTGCCGCGCGTGAGGCGGCGGTACGGAATGCCGCGTGCCACCGCCGCATCCACGATGGAGCCGGTGCTCGGCCCGAGGCGCTCGGATTCGTCGAGGTCGCGAAGCTCGGTGATGGCGGCGTTGGCGTCGAATTCGGTGCCGGCGTGGGCGGCGTCGATCAGGGCCCTGGCCAGCTCGAGCGCGCGCCGTCCGACGGCCTCCTCGCTGTACTGGAAGGCGACCTGGAAGACGCCGTCCTCGAGGGTGCGCGAGGTGTGGCCGAAATTCACCGGGCAGCCGGCCTGCGCCTGCAGGGCGATGGCGGCGTTCTCGAGCACGTGGGCCAGCGCCAGCGGCTGGCCCAGCACGATCGGGTGCAACTCGCCGATGGTCGGGAACAGCGCGCGCAGGCGGTCCTCGAAGCCCGGCAGGCGTTCGATCGCGGTGTCATCGCCCGTGCAGCGGACGATCGCCTCGATGCAGGTGTGGCGGCTCCAGAGATTGGGCCCGCGCAAGGCGCGGATGCGGGTGACTTCCATGGCGTGGGGTGCCGGCGGACCAGGGGTCCGGCCGGTCAGGCAAATTGTTGTTCGGGCGAGACAAGGGTCTGGGACAGCTGCAGCGACGCGAGCGCCGCCTGCAGGTCGGCTTCGAAGGCTTCGACGCCGGCACCGATCAGGTTCAGCGGGATGCCCAGCGCCCAGGCCGCGGCGACCGCGGCGAGCAGGCTGTCGAGGCTGACGCCGGCATGCGTGGCACGCCAGATGGTCAGCCGGCCGAGGCCGGGCAGGAAGGATTCGCTGCTGCCGTTGGCCAGCACCACGCGGTCCTGGCGCACGAGCACCGCCTTGCCGCCTTCGGCCTGGTGCTTGACCAGCGCCGCGGCCTGCGGGTCGGCGCAGTAGAGGATCACGTCGCCATCGCACAGCGGCGCCAGGCCGGCCACCCGCGGATCGGCGGCGTTGRGCACCGCGGTGCCTTCGGGCAGCACCACGTCGACCTGGGTGCGCAGCACCCTGACCATCTGGTCGCTGGCCGTGATGTCGAATTCGCCCAGCGCTTCGGCGCCTTCGAGGTCGGTCACGATGCCGACTTCGCAGCGGTCGTAGGCCAGGCCGTCGCGCAGGATGGTTTCGGCGCCGTTCTCGATCACCACCGCCTGCACGGCACGGTTCACGAGCAGCCGGTGGCCGGCTTCCCAGTGGGCGCTGTCGCGGGCATCGACCCGGCGCCGCTCGAGGAACAGGCCGTCCCGGCAGGCCAGGCCGGTGTGGCGGCCGCCGAGGCCGATCAGCCAGGCCACCAGGCGCGAGAGCACGGCGGTGTCCTGCGAGCCGGCGACGCCGACCACGGGGATGCGGCCGGGCGCGTCGTCCGGGAACAGGTGGTCGCAGATCGCGCGGCCCACGGGCCGCGGCGAGCCGACGGCCGGCTTCAGGTGCATCAGCAGGCCGGGGCCGGCGTTGACCTCGACGATCGCGCCGCCCTGCGGTCCGAGGGGTCGGGAGATGTCCTCCGCCACCAGGTCGACGCCGGCGATGTCCAGGCCGACCACGCGGGCGGCCAGCACGGCCGCATGGGCGACGTCGGAATGCACCTGGTCGGTGCAGTCGATCGCCATGTTGCCGTTGCGCTGGATCGTGACCACCCGGCCCGCGGCGGGCACGGCCGCGGCGTCCAGGTCCTGGCGCTTGAGCTCGAGCTGCAGCTTGGCGTCGGTGTCGACCACGATCACATCGAGCGGGAATTCCTCCTCGGCACCACGCCGCGGGTCGCTGTTGAGCTGGCTGTCGATCAGCTGGGCCACGGTCGAACTGCCGTCGCCGGTGACGGTGATGACCTCGCCGCGCGCGGCCGCGACCACCTGGCCGCCGACCACCAGCAGGCGGTGCTCGTAGCCGCGGATGAAGCGCTCGACCATCACGTCGCTGCCTTCGGGCTCGGCGATCGCGAAGGCGGCGATGACTTCCTCGCGCGTGTGGAGTTCGAGCGAAACGCCGCGGCCATGGTTGGCGTCCGAGGGCTTGACCGCCACCGGCAGCCCGATGTCCTCGGCGGCTTCCCAGGCTTCCTCGGCATTGGCCACCACCTGGCCTTCGGGCACCGGCACGCCGCAACTCGCGAGCAGCGACTTGGTGAGCTCCTTGTCGCTGGCGATCGATTCGCCGATGGCGCTGGTGTAGTCGGTCTCGGCGGTCCAGATGCGTTGCTGGTTGGCGCCGTAGCCGAGCTGGACCAGGTTGCCGCTGTTGAGCCTGAGATGCGGGATGCCGCGGTCGGTGGCGGCGCCCACGATGCAGGCAGTGCTCGGGCCGAGGTAGCAGTCCTCGACCTTGGCCTTGACCGCATCGACCGCGCGCTGCACGTCGGCGCTGCCGAACGGGTCGCCGTTGATCGCCGCCATGAGGAGGCGGTGGCCCTCGGCCAGCGCCACCCGGGCGACCTGCTCGTCGCGGGCCCTGAACACCATGCGGTAGACGCCGTGCTGCGAGGTGCTGCGGGTCTGACCGAAGCCGGTCGGCATGCCGGCCAGGTTCAGCAGCTCGATCACGACGTGCTCCAGCACGTGGCCGGCCCAAGTGCCTTCGGTCAGGCGCTGGATGAAGCCGCCGCGCTCGCCGACGCCGCAATGGTGCTCGATCAGGGCCGGAAGCAGCGTGGTCAGGCGCTCGGTGAAGCCGGGAATCGTGTTGGAAGGATGGTCCTCGAGCGCGCCGAGGTCGAGCCAGACTTCGAGCACGGGGCGGTAGGTCCAGAGGTTCGGGCCGCGCAAATAGTTGATGCGCAGCAGACGGATGTCGTCGAAACGGGTCATGAAAACGTTCGATGTGCTTTGGCCGAGCACCACGGCGCTTTCAAGCGCGCCCATGGCGATCAGTCAGAATCGGCGCCCGACGTGCGCCAGAAAGGGTCCGTCGGAGGGCCGGAAGTACAGAAACACAATGCAACATCAAGATCCATTCGGAGCCCCGGGGGGCGAAGCAGGGGAGGCCTCAGACGCTCTGAAAAGTCGGCTCTCAGTCGCGGAAAACGTTCTGGCGACCCTCCCGGTTGACCTCGATGAGGAACTTCGGTTTAAGTCCGGCCTGCTGGCGCTGACCGATCGCCGCCTGTTGGCCTGCAGCGCCGGGGGAATCTGGACCGAATGGCCGATTCCCTCGCCGGGGGGCCTGGAGCTCCAGTTTGGCGACCATGCCGGCGTCGGGACGCTCGATCTGCTGGACGACCGGGGCCGGCTGGCGCGCTGGCGCTACACCCTGGCCCAGCAGCCGGCAGCGCTGCGGCTGCAGAAACTGTTCGAGGCGAGGATTGAAGATGTCGCGCAGGCGACACCTTCGGGTGCCGACGCGGACGATGCGGCGCTCGGCGAACCGGAGCTCCAGGCCCCGCCCTCGACCTGGGTGCTGTTGCGCCTGGGCCGCTTCGCCAAGCCCTACCGCAAGCAGCTGATCACCGGGTTTCTACTGACCCTGGCATCGACCGCCGCGACCCTGGTGCCGCCCTACCTGACCATCCCGCTGATGGACGACATCCTGATCCCGTTCCAGAACGGGCAGCAGATCGYGGTCGCCAAGGTCGTGATGTTCCTCAGCGCGCTGCTGGCCGCGGCACTGGTCGGCTGGGCGCTGGGCTGGGCCCGCACCTACCTGCTGGCGCTGGTGTCGGAACGCATCGGCGCCGACCTGCGGACCACCACCTACGAACACTTGCTGACCTTGCCGCTCGATTACTTCGGCGGCAAGCGCACCGGCGACCTGATGGCGCGCATCGGCTCCGAGACCGACCGCATCAACGTCTTCCTGTCGCTGCACGCGCTCGACTTCCTGACCGACGTGCTGATGATCACGATGACCGCCGTGATCCTGTTCTCGATCAATCCGCTGCTGGCGGTGGTCACGCTGGTGCCGCTGCCGTTCATCGCCTGGATGATCCACGTGGTGCGCGACCGGCTGCGCACCGGCTTCGAGAAGATCGACCGGGTCTGGAGCGAGGTCACCAACGTGCTGGCGGACACCATTCCGGGCATCCGCGTGGTCAAGGCCTTCGCGCAGGAGCGGCGCGAGGCGAAGCGCTTCCACGCCGCCAACGTCTACAACCTGCAGGTCAACGACAAGCTCAACAAGACCTGGTCGCTGTTCACGCCCAGCGTCTCGCTGCTGACCGAGATCGGCCTGCTGGTGGTCTGGGGCTTCGGCATCTGGCAGGTGGCGCGCGGGCGCATCACGGTCGGCGTGCTGACCGCCTTCATCGCCTACATCGGGCGCTTCTACACCCGGCTCGATTCGATGAGCCGGATCGTCTCGGTGACGCAGAAGGCGGCCGCCGGCGCCAAGCGCATCTTCGACATCCTGGACCATGTGAGCAACGTGCCGGAGCCCGCGAACCCGGTGAAGGTGGAGCGCGTGCAGGGGCGCATCGAGATGGCCGACGTGGGCTTCCGCTACGGCAGCCGGGCGGTGATCCGCGACCTGGACCTGGTGATCGAGCCCGGCGAGATGATCGGCCTGGTGGGCCACAGCGGCTCGGGCAAGAGCACGCTGGTGAACCTGATCTGCCGCTTCTACGACGTCACCGACGGCGCCATCAAGGTCGACGGCACCGACATCCGCCGCTTCGCGGTGGCCGATTACCGGCGCCACGTCGGGCTGGTGCTGCAGGAGCCGTTCCTGTTCTTCGGCACCATCGCGCAGAACATCGCCTACGGCAAGCCCGACGCGACGCGCGAGGAGATCGTGGCCGCGGCCCGCGCAGCCCATGCGCACGACTTCATCCTGCGGCTCGCGCACGGCTACGACTCGCTGGTCGGCGAGCGCGGCCAGGGGCTCTCGGGCGGCGAGCGGCAGCGCATCAGCATCGCGCGTGCCTTGCTGATCGACCCGCGCATCCTGATCCTCGACGAGGCCACCTCCGCGGTCGACACCGAGACCGAGAAGGAGATCCAGAAGGCGCTCGACAACCTGGTGCAGGGACGCACCACGATCGCGATCGCGCACCGGCTCTCGACACTGCGCAAGGCCGATCGGCTGGTCGTGATGGACCGCGGCGAGATCGTCGAGGTCGGGCCGCACGACGCGCTGATGGAGAAGCAGGGCGCCTACTGGCGGCTCTACCAGGCCCAGCTTCGGCACGCCGACGACGAGAGCGCGGGGGCGGCGGCCGAGCGCGCCTCGGTGGCAATGGCGCTGGGCGGGCACGCGGCACATCCGGCGGGGGACGCATGAGCAACTTTCAACTCGAACGCGACGCCTTCGGCCGGCTGGTGCTGACGGACGACAGCGGCATGCGCCATGACGGCGTGCTGCCGGTGCGGGCCTTCCCGCTGACCGCGCCCGACGACGGCATCTCGCTGGTCGGTCTCGACGGCCGCGAGCTGGTCTGGATCGATCGCCTCGACCGGCTGCCCGAAGCCACGCGCGAGCTGCTCGGCCACGAGCTCGCGGCCCGGGACTTCGCGCCCACGCTGCTGAAGCTGCACAAGGTGTCGAGCTTCGGCGTGCCCAGCACCTGGACCGTCGACACCGACCGCGGCGAGACCCGCTTCGTGCTGAAGGCCGAGGAGGACATCCGCCGGCTCGAAGACGGTGCGCTGCTGATCGCCAGCGCGCACGGGGTGCAGTTCCGCATTCCCGACGTGAAGACGCTGGACCGCGGATCGCGCAAGTTGCTGGAGCGGTTCCTGTAGGGGCATCGACGCGTGGCTTTGGGGTGCATCAAATAGAATGAAGTGCATCAAATCCCTGAAAGTGCATCAGCCATGCGCACCACAGTCACGCTGGAAGACGACGCCTTCGAAATGGCCCAGGCCTATGCGCAGGCACGTGCCCTGAAGCTCGGACAAGCCATCTCCGAGCTGATCCGGCGCGGCGGCGGCGAACGCCTGCCGGTGCGCAAGAAGGCGGGCGTCTGGGTGTTCGACCTGTCGCCGGATGCCCCCCGTGTCACGAGCCGACAGGTCAAGGACCTGCTGGAAGACGCACCTTGAGCTGGCYGCTGGACGCCAATGCATTGATCGCATTGGGTTGGCCGGCGCACGAGCACCACGAGCGCATGATTCGCTGGTTCCAGCGCCATGCGCGCGACGGCTGGGCCACCACCGCGCTGACGCAGGCCGCTTTCGTGCGCGTGATCTCGCAGCCGGCGTTCTCGGGGCAGGCCATTTCAATCAGCGAGATCGCCGAAGTCATGCTGCGCAACACCGCGCATCCGAAGCATCGCTTCCTCGCGCTGGATTTCGGCATCGAGCAGGTGCTGGGCAGTTGCACCGGCGGCCTGCGCGGGCATCGGCAGATCACCGATGCCTGGCTCCTCACGCTGGCCATGCGCCATGGCGTGAGGCTGATCACCTTCGACGGCGGCATCTCGCAGCTGCTCGCCACCGCCGCCGAGCGGCAACGCCACATCAGGATTCCGGACTGACCCCATGCACACCACCGCCCTCGTCCTCTTCTCCGGTGGCCAGGACTCCACCACCTGCCTGGCCGATGCGCTTGCCAAGTACGAACGCGTGGAGACCATCGGCTTCGACTACGGCCAGCGCCATCGCGTCGAACTCGATGCGCGCCTCACGGTCCTGGCGCGCCTGCGCGAGCGCTTCCCCCAGTGGGCGCCGCGGCTCGGCGACGACCACATGCTCACGGTCGACGTGCTGGGCCAGGTCAGCGCCTCCTCGCTGACGCAGGACATCGCCTTCGAGATGCAGGCCAATGGCCTGCCCAATACCTTCGTGCCGGGGCGCAACCTGCTGTTCGTCACGCTGGCCGGCGCGCTCGCCTACCGGCGCGGCCTCGAGGTGATCGTCACCGGCGTCTGCGAGACGGATTTTTCGGGCTACCCCGATTGCCGCGACGACACCATGAAGGCGATGCAGATCGCGCTCTCGCTCGGCATGGACCGGCGTTTCGTGATCGAGACGCCGCTGATGTGGATCGACAAGGCGGCGACTTGGGGCCTGGCGCATCGGCTGGGCGGCAATGCCCTCGTCGAGCTGATCGTCGAAGACACCCACACCTGCTACCTCGGCGACCGCACGCAACGCCACGACTGGGGCTACGGCTGCGGCGCCTGCCCGGCCTGCGAGCTGCGCGCGCGGGGCTGGGAGCGCTACGTGGCTTCGACCTTGTAGCGCACGCCGCTGCCCTCGGGCTGCGGCACCAGCGTCCAGCGGCGCTGGTGGTGGTCGCCGACCGAGGCCCGGTGCGCGATCGACACCATCGCGCCGCCGGCGGCCTGCACCATGGCCGCCAATCGCTTGTAGAGCGTGGCCTCGCTGTCGGCGTCGAGCGCGCTGGTGGCCTCGTCCGCGAACAGCCAGGCGGGCTTGCGCAGCAGCACGCGCGCGATCGCCAGGCGTTGCTGCTCGCCGCCCGAGAGCTTCTGGCTCCAGGCATCGCGGTCGTCCAGCCGGCCCGCGAGATCGGGCAGCAGCGCATCGTTGAGCGCTTGCACCAGCTGCGCATCGCTGAACTCGCTCGCCGGCTGCGGATAGGCCAGCGCGTCGCGCAGCCGGCCGTCCGGCACGTAGGGCCGCTGCGGAATGAACATGGTGTTGTCGGGCATCGAGACCCGGCCCTTGGCGAAGGGCCAGATGCCGGCGAAGGCCCGGAACAGCGTCGACTTGCCGCTGCCCGAGGGGCCCTGCAGCATCACGGTGTCGCCCGGACGAACCGCCAGCGCGGCGCCGTCGATCAGGCGCGCGCCGTCGGGCAGCGTGACGCCGAAGCCATCTGCACGCAGGCCCTCGGCGTTGTCCGCGGGCGCGCGCTCGAGCGCGCTGGTCGCGCCCGCATTGGCCCGCATCGCGGCCTCGAATGAGCTCAGCCGGTCGGCCGTGGCGCGCCAGACGGCCACCCGGTCGTAGTTGTCGACGAACCAGCTCAGCGAGTCCTGCACCCGGCCGAAGGCCGAGTTGACCTGCATCAGCTGGCCGAGCTGGATCGCGCCGCTGAAGAAGCGCGGCGCCTGCACGATGAAGGCGAAGATCACCGAGGCCTGGCCGAACGACGCGGTGAAGGCGACCAGGTTCTTCTGCTTCCTGATCAGCTGCAGGTAGTTCTTCAGCACCGCGCCGAAGCGCAGCTGGAGCTGGACGTGCTCCACCTTCTCGCCGCGGTCCAGCGCGATCGCCTCGCTGTATTCGCGCACGCGCACCAGGTGATGCCGGAAGTCGGCCTCGTAGCGCTGCTGCTGGAAGTTCAGCCCGATCAGCGGCCGGCCTATGTAGTGCGTGATGACGGTGCCGGCCGCGCAGTAGGCCAGCGCGATCCAGACCATCGATCCGGGCACCGAGAAGGCGTGGCCGAACAGCGTGAAGTCCGCCACGCCGCTCAGGCCCCAGAGGATGCCGATGAAGCTCACCAGCGTGACCACTGCATTGAGCAGGCCCATCGACAGGGTCATCGTGTAGTCGGTGAAGATCTGCATGTCTTCCTGGATGCGCTGGTCGGGGTTGTCCGGCGTCTGGCCGTCCTGCTGGCCGTAGCGCGCCAGTTCGAGGCGGTAGAAGGTGCGGTCGGCCATCCAGCGTTGCAGGTAGCTGCGGGTCATCCAGGCGCGCCAGCGCAATTGCAGCAGCTGGGTCAGGTAGAACCTCAGGATCGCGATCGCGATGAAGCCGGCCGCGATCCAGCAGAAGAAGACGATCTCCTTCCAGAAGATCGCCTGGTCCTTGTTCTGCAGCGCGTCGTAGAAGCGCGCATACCACTGGTTGTTGAGCACCAGCATGTAGACCGCGCCGAGGTTGAGCGCCACGATGGCGGCCAGCAGCCCGCGCGCCATCCATTTCTCCTCGGACCTGAAGTAGGGCGAGGCCAGCGCGCCGATACGGCGCAGGGTGGAGAGCATGTGGGGCGAGCCGGTGGAAGTGGTCATGGCGTGGGAGTAGGTTCGCGCCTGGGTGCGGCGCGTTGCGTTCATCGTATCTCCGGCAGGCGCCGGATTCTTAAGCGGCGCTGAACGGCGTCATTTGCATGACAACGCACCAATTTGTCATCGACGCGCCACCGCGTTGACAAATGCCTGTCATATCCGCTGCCGATGATCCAGGGCTGCCGCGCACCGGCGCGCGCCTTTCTCTTTTTGCGTCTTTCCGTATCCCCCTGAGGAATCCATCCATGTTGCGTCGCACCTTCCAGAGCCTCCTGCCCGCCGTCCTGCTGACCCTCGGCGTCGGCGCCGCCGCGCAGGGCCGCACCGAGCTGCTGGTCTACACCGCGCTCGAGGCCGACCAGGTCCAGGCCTACAAGGCGGCCTTCGAGAAGGACAACCCTTCGATCGAGTTGAAGTTCGTGCGCGATTCGACCGGCATCGTCACCGCCAAGCTGCTGGCCGAGAAGGCCAATCCGCAGGCCGACGTGGTCTGGGGCCTGGCCGCCACCTCGCTGATGCTGCTCGACAAGGAGGGCATGCTGCAGCCCTACGCGCCCAAGGGCCTGGAAGCCATCAAGCCGACCATGCGCGACAGCGCCAATCCGCCCAAGTGGGTCGGCATGGATGTCTGGTCGTCGGCGATCTGCTTCAACACCGCCGAGGCGCAGAAGAAGAACCTGCCCAAGCCGACGAGCTGGGCCGACCTGACGAACCCGGTCTACAAGGGCCAGATCACGATGCCGAACCCGGCCGCCTCGGGCACCGGCTACCTCATGGTGTCGGGCTGGATCCAGATGATGGGCGAGCCCAAGGCGTGGCAGTTCATGGACGCGCTGCACCAGAACATCGGCATCTACAGCCAGTCCGGCAGCAAGCCCTGCCGCCAGGCCGGCGCCGGCGAGTTCGCGCTCGGCATGTCCTTCGAATACCGCGCCAACAAGACCAAGCGCGACGGCGCGCCGATCGACATCGTGCTGCCCAAGGAAGGCCTGGGCTGGGACATGGAGGCCACCGGCGTTATGAAGACGACCAAGAAGCCGGAGGCCGCCAAGGCCCTGGCCGACTGGGCCGTGACCAGGCAGGCCAACGAGCTCTATGCCAAGAACTTCGCGGTGCTGGCGCTGCCGGGCATCCAGGAGAAGCTGGAATTCGTGCCGGGCGACGTCGAGAAGCTGCTGGCCAAGAACGACTTCGACTGGGCCGCCGCCAACCGCGACCGCATCCTGACCGAATGGTCGAAGCGCTACGAATCGAAGTCGGAAAAGAAGGCACCGCCGCAGTAAGCCCTCCCGCATGACGTCTTATCTTTCCCTGCGCGGCATCGGCAAGTCCTTCGGCGCCAGCCGCGTGCTCGACGGCATCGACCTGGACGTCGAGCCCGGCGAATTCGTCTGCCTGCTCGGGCCCTCGGGCTGCGGCAAGACCACGCTGCTGCGCATCGTCTGCGGCATCGAGCGCGCCGACCGCGGCCAATTGTTGCTCAATGGCCAGGACATCGCCGGCCTGCCGCCGGCGGCGCGCGGCTTCGGCGTGGTGTTCCAGTCCTATGCGCTGTTTCCCAACCTCACGGCGGCGCAGAACATCGCCTACGGCCTGCATCCGACCGGCGCCCTGGCGCGCGAGATGGCCAGGCGCTCGCGCGAAATGCTCGATCTCGTCGGCCTGGCGGCCCATGCCGACAAGTACCCGGTGCAGCTGTCGGGCGGCCAGCAGCAGCGCGTGGCGCTGGCCCGCGCGCTGGCGCCCAATCCGCGGCTGCTGCTGCTCGACGAGCCCCTGTCCGCGCTCGATGCGCAGGTGCGCGCCAGCCTGCGCGGCGAGATCCGCGCGCTGCAGAAGCGCCTCGGCATCGTCACCATCATGGTCACGCACGACCAGGAGGAAGCGTTGTCGATGGCCGATCGCGTGGTGCTGATGCACGACGGCCGCATCGAGCAGGCCGGGTCGCCCGGCGAGCTCTACCACCGGCCGCGCACCCGCTTCGTCGCCAGCTTCGTCGGCCGCATGAACATGCTGCCCGCCACCGTGCTGGCGGGCGACCGCGTGCGGGTGCGCGACAGCGAGCTGCACTGCGCGCCCGGCGCACTGCAGGTGGGTGCGCAGGCCACCGTCGGCATTCGGCCCGAGCACGTGGTGGTCCGGCGCTTCGGCGACGGCCTGGGCGCCAACAGCTTCGCCGCCCGCCTGCTCGATACCGAGTTCCTCGGCAACCGCACTGCGGTGCGGCTGGCCTGCGAACCGCTCGGCATCGAGATCGAGGCCGAGCTGCCACCCGATCACCGGACGGGCGAGCCCCTGGTGCCCAGCAGCATGGTGCACATCGAGCTGCCGCAGCACGCGCTGTCGGTGCTGGCGCATTGAGCGCCGCTTTCGACCGCGAGCGCTGGCTGACCGGCGCCGGGCTGCTGCTCGCGCTCACGATCCTGGTCGTGATCGTCGCGCTGCCGGTGGCCGCACTGGTGGGGCAGAGCTTCTTCGACCGCGCCGGCGCCTTCGTCGGCCTGGCGAACTTCGCCCGTTACCTCGACAACCCCGCGCTGGTCCAGTCGGCCTTCAACAGCGTCTGGCTGGCGGCGCTCAGCGCCGTGCTGTGCACCGCCATCGCCTATGTCTACGCCTACGGGCTCACGCTCGCGTGCATGCGCGGCAAGGGCCTGCTGCGCGCGATCGCGCTGCTGCCGCTCTTGGCGCCTTCGCTGCTGCCGGCGATCAGCCTGATCTACCTGTTCGGCAACCAGGGCGTGTTCAAGGACTGGCTCGGCGGGGTCTCGATCTACGGCCCGCTGGGCATCGTGCTGGGTTCGGTCTTCTGGACCCTGCCGCATGCGCTGCTGATCCTCACCACCGCGATGGCGACCTCCGACGGCCGGCTCTACGAGGCCGCGCAGACGCTGGGCGCCTCGCGCTGGCGCATCTTCCGCACGGTGACGCTGCCGGCCTCGCGCTACGGGCTGATCGTGGCCGGCATGGTGGTCTTCGTGCTGGTCATCACCGACTTCGGCGTGCCCAAGGTGGTGGGCGGCCAGACCGGCGTGCTGGCCACCGACATCTACAAGCAGGTGGTCGGCCAGCAGAACTTCCAGATGGGCGCGGTGGTGGGCTTCGTGCTGCTGATCCCGGCGCTGCTGTCCTTCCTGGTGGAGCGGCGCGTGCGCCGGCGGCAGGCGGCGGTGCTGTCGGCGCGCGCCACGCCGCACCGCCCCGAGCCGGTGCCGGTGCGCGACCGCGCGCTGTTCGCCGCCTGCCTGCTGATTGCCGCGGCCATCCTCGGGATGATCGGCATGGCGGTGTTCGCCTCGCTCGCCACCTACTGGCCCTACCAGCTCGCGCCGTCTTTCAGGAACTACGACTTCGGCAACATGGACGGCGGCGGCTGGGCCAGCTACTTCAACTCGCTGCAGCTCGGGCTGGGCGCCGCGGCGGCCGGCGCCGTCGCGACCTTCCTCTCGGCCTACCTGGTCGAGAAGCCGCGCCGCTTCGGCCTGCTGCGCGAGGCGCTGAACCTGTTGGCGAACCTGCCGCTCGCGGTGCCGGGCCTGGTGCTGGGCGTGGGCTACATCTTCTTCTTCAATTCGCCTTCGAATCCGCTGCGCGGGCTCTATGGCGGCATGGCGATCCTGATCGTCTGCACGGTCGCGCATTTCTTCTCGGTCGCCCACCTGACGTCGCTCACCGCGCTGCGCCAGCTCGATCGCGAATACGAACTGGTGGCCGAATCGATGGGAGTGCCTTTCTGGCGCACGCTGTGGCGGGTGCACCTGCCGGTGGCGCTGCCCACGGTGCTGCAGGTCGGCGGCTACTTCTTCGTCAACGCGTTGACGACCGTCTCGGCGGTGGTGTTCCTGTACTCGCCGCAGACCACGCTGGCTGCGGTCGCGGTGCTCAACATGGACGATGCCGGCGACGTCGCGCCGGCAGCGGCGATGGCTTCCCTGATCATGCTCACGGCCGCGCTCGGCCGCGGCCTGTTCGCGCTGGCCGGGCGGGCCGCCTTGGCGCGGACCCAGGGCTGGCGCAGCCGCTAGGGCCTCGGCCGCGCCCCGCGCCCCGTGGACCGTTGCAGGTCCACGGGGCGTTTTTCATGGGATCACACGTCGCTGAGCCCCATCGCCGGGTCGCTCACGCCGTGCTTGCCGGTCTCTACCCGACCGGCGAAGCGGCGGTAGTAGCTGGCATCGGCGTCCCAGGTCACGGCGAAGTCGTACCACTGGCCGCTGGCCGCCAGGTCCCAGTGCTGCTCGACCGTGGCGCCGCCGGCGACGGCCGCATTCCACGGACCGTCGTCGCGGTAGGCCTTGGCGCGGATCGTGAACTTCGCGCTGCGCTTGCCGCTGTTCGCCATGCTCAGGTAGACATTGCCGTTGGCGATGTCGTAGCACACGCGCACCTCGGGGATGGCCGCGTCGCCGGCGCGCAGCCGGTTCAGGTCACCCTTGAACTCGCGGTGGAAGCCATTGGGGCCGAGCACCCACAGGTCATAGAGGCCGGCGTTGTCGGTGGTCGCGTTCCAGCTGTCGTCGAGCGTCTTGCCGGCCTCCACCATGTAGCGGCGCGGCAGGCGGTCGAGGTTGAGCTTGTCGTAGACATGGAACACGGCGGCGGCCTTGCCGGTGTTGGAGAACAGCAGTTGCACCGTGCCGTTGACCGCGTCGCTGCGCGCGCTCGTGTGCAACTCGTAGGGCAGGGCGCGCGAGGGTCGGGTACCGCTGGCCTGGCGCGGCAGCTGCGCATTGACCGGCGGCACGATCTGGGCCAGTGCCTGTTGCTGGGCCCGCAGCGCATCCGCATCGGTCTTGCTCTTGCGGCCCGCGAGCACCGGCAAGGCCTCGTTGTTGGGGTTGGCGAAATTGAAGGCGCTCGTCAGGTCGCCGCAGACCGCGCGCCGGAAGGCGCCGATGTTGGGCTCCTTCACGCCGAAGCGCTGCTCCAGGAAGCGCAGCACCGAGGTGTGGTCGAAGACCTGCGAGTTGACCCAGCCGCCGCGGCTCCAGGGCGACACCACGTACATCGGCACGCGCACGCCCGGACCGTAGACGCGGCCGTCCGGAGCCGGCTGCGAGGTGGTGCCGGGCGGGCTCGGGTGCGTGAAGCGTTCGATGGCGATGTCCGCGTCGGGCAGCGTGGTCTTGCCGGCCGCGCTGCCATCGGGGTTGAGCGAGGGCGCCGACGGCGAGGGCACGTGGTCGAAGTAGCCGTCGTTCTCGTCGAAGTTGATCAGCAGCACGGTCTTGCTCCAGACGTCGGGCACCGCGGTCAGCGCGTCGAGCGTCTGCTGGATGTACCAGGCTCCCTGCACCGGGCTCGAGGGTCCGGGGTGCTCGGAGTAGGTGGCCGGCGCGATGATCCACGAGACCTGCGGCAGCTTGCCGTTCACCACATCGAGGCGGAACTGCTCGAGGAAGCCACCGTCCGGCATCGTGTTGGCAATGCCCTTGTAGAGCGGATTGCCGGTGTCGTCGCTGGCCGGATCGTAGGCCGGCGAGGCGGCGGAGTTGCTGACCGGCTTGCCCGAATCCTCGTTCGCCTTGCGGTACTGCTTGAAGCCGGCGAGCGGGTTGTCGGTGTAGTTGTCCGGCATGAACTGGTAGACCATCCAGCTCACCTTGGCCTCCTGCAGGCGCTCGGGATAGGTCTTCCACTCGAAGCCCGTGGTCGACGGACCGATGTCGTCCAACTCGTTCACCACCGAGGCCACGTTGGCGCCGGTCGGTCCGTTGGTGCCGGTCCAGTGGAACAGTCGGTTGGAATTGGTGCCGGTGTGCATCGCGCAGTGGTAGGCGTCGCACAGCGTGAAGGCATTGGCCAGCGCGAACTGGAAGGGCAGCTCGGCCTCCTTGAAGTAGCCCATCGACGCGGTGTTCTTGTAGCGCGGCCACTGGTCCATGCGGCCGCCGTCCCAGGCATTCTGGCCGTCGTTCCAGGAGTGCGGCGTGCCGCTCACGCGCTGCGCGTTGCCCTTGCTGCCGTCGAGGTGGTAGGGAAGGATCGGCTTGCCGTTGGCGTCGCTCTGCTGCCAGACGTTCAGCCCCTTCGGCAGCGGGATCGGGAAGCGGTCGCCGAAGCCGCGGATGCCGGCGAGCGTGCCGAAGTAGTGGTCGAAGGAGCGGTTCTCCTGCATCAGGATCACCACGTGCTCGACGTCCTTCAGGGTGCCGGTCTTGTTGTTGGCGGGGATCGCCAGCGCGCGCCGGATGCTGGGCGGAAAGGCCGAGAGCGCGGCGGCGGCGGCGCCGGTGGTGGCGGTGTGGGTGAGGAACTTGCGGCGTGAGGTCATGGTTGATGTCGTGCTGGGAGAGTTCAGGGCGCGCAGCGCAGCTCGGGCTTGGTTGCGGTGTCGGGCGTGGTGGCGACGGGCGTCTCGCCGCTGCCCGTGGCGGGCGTAGTGCCGCCGCTCGGGAGGCCGGTGGAGATTCCGCCGCCGCTGCTGCCGCCGCCGCAGGCGGCGAGGCTGCAGGCGACGATCAAGGCGGCCGCGAGGGCCATGCGCGGGCGGCGCGCACGCTGTCGCGGAAGGGGAAAAGAGGGCATGAAAAGTCCTTGTGGCTCGGGTTGCGAAAAGCTCGGGGTCGAGCGGAATGGCGCCGGGTCGGACGAACGCGCAGGACGGCGTGGCCGACCCAAGGCGCGCCGTGAAGACAGGGCGCGCGTCGGCCGGGCAACTTTAGGAAGAGGGCGTTACACCCGAGTGAACCGGCGATGACGCCGGCATGGCGAAAGCGTGACGCGCGCTCGGCGCGCGCGGCTCAGGCCGAGGGGCGCTCAGCGCGGATTGCTGATGCCGCTGGCGACGTGC